>NZ_DDKU01000064.1:0-43059 GCF_002339775.1 Thalassolituus sp. UBA2590 | reverse complement strand
ATCTTCGGTCTGGCGTCTCAGCCCCTGATGAGCGGCTACAACGCATCTAAGTTCGCGGTACGCGCTCTGACCGAATCTCTGCGTCAGGATCTGGATATTGCAGGTTCTTGTGTAAGTACTACCTGTGTACACCCAGGTGGTATCAAAACCAATATTGCTCAGTCGACTCGTTTTAACGAGAAGTCGTCTGAAATCACTGGTGCGGATGCGGATGCGTCTAAAGCTGAATTCGAGCGTCTGTTCATTACCACGCCTGACAAAGCAGCAAAAACCATCATCAATGGCGTTAAGAAAAATAAGCGTCGTGTACTGATTGGCCCTGATGCCGTTGCGTTTGACCTGATGGTTCGTACCATGGGTTCCTGGTACCAGAAAGTCATCGTGTCAGTTATGAAGCTACAGGCAAACCAGAACCGTAAGAAGAATAAAACTGCTTAATAAATTAACAGGCAGGCATATTAAAAAGCCGCTGCACATATGTGTAGCGGCTTTTTTATTTTTTGCAGATCGTATGAATAGAAATCTACTCTTAGGCAGTGCGCCAATCAGGTATTTTAATTCACTGTTAAACAGCCTTTTTCACTGACTCTGCGATCGGGGTCGTTGGTCGGCTAATGAGTCCGCTCAGCGTCTGGCTTTTATCGTATAAACCTCCCTGTGAAGCCCCCGTGTCTGAATCAGCAAGCATATGTGCCAGTGGTGCAGGTAAGCCAGCTTGCTCAAGGGCTGATGCATAGTCGGCTTCAGGAAGGTTGACGTAACCGATTTCTTTCCTGGTTTGTTGGCTGATCTCCGCCGCCAGCTCTGCGAGTGTGTAGGCTTTATCGCCAGACAGTTCATAAATTTTGCCACCCTGATTGTTCAGGGTAATTACTTTCGCAGCAGCAGCGGCGTAGTCTGCTCGGGCTGCAGACGCGATCAGACCATCGCCCGCACAGCCGTAGAGTGTGCCCAGCTGAAGCGCTGCGGGAATGCCTGCTGTGTAGTTTTCGCTGTACCAGCCATTGCGCAGCAGGGCGAACGGAATGCCAGATTCCGATAGTATGGCTTCGGTGGCACGGTGTTCTTCGGCAAGCCCGAGGGGCGAGGTATCGGCGTGCAGAATACTGGTGTAGGCAATCAGCCCTATGCCATTTTCTTTCGCAGCGTTAATGACATTCTGATGTTGCTGGGCACGTTGTCCCACCTCACTTGAAGAAATCAGCAATAATTTTTTAATGCCTTTGAGGGCTTCGATCAACGTGCCTGGTTCATTGTAATCAGCCTGGCGGACGGTGATCCCGCGCTCAGCGAGATCACTGATACTTTCTGGGGTTCTTACCAGTGCGGTTATTTCTGATGCAGGTGTTGTCGTGAGCAGTTCATCGATAACAAGGCGTCCGAGTTGGCCTGAGGCTCCGGTGATTGCAATCATTGTATGTACTCCGTATGTGCTTTCGTTGTGTGATGAAACCACTTTAGACGCTATACTTACTTTTAGTAAGTACGCACCAAAAGGTAAGTATGATGAGTGGACCTTCAGAAACAAAAAAGTCGCCGAAGCTATCAGAACGCTTCGAACGCGGAGATCTCTTTGCAGCCCCCTGTCCGTCAAGGGATGTTCTGAATCATGTGTCGAGTCGTTGGGGCGTTCTGGTGCTGATTGGTTTGCGTACCGGCACACACCGTTTCAGCGAGCTGCGCCGAAAAATTGATGGCGTCAGCGAGAAGATGTTGGCTCAGACACTTCAGGCTCTTGTTAAAGATGGCTTCGTCAGCCGGGTATCCCATCCGGTCGTTCCGCCTTTTGTCGAGTACAGCCTGACGCCAATGGGCGAAGAGGTTTCCGAAAAAGTGATGGCACTCGCTGACTGGATTGAAGAGAACTTTGCCAGAGTACTCGAAGCCCGGGATAGTCTCGACTCCGTCAATTGAACTCCTCAGCCTGTAGACAGACAAAACTCTATATTTAAAACGGAGCAGTAACATGGCCTCTCAATTCAGGACCGAACGTGACAGCATGGGCGAAGTGCCGGTGCCTGCCGATGCTTTGTACGGCGCGCAGACTCAAAGAGCGATTGATAACTTTTCTATTTCAGGCCTGCCAATGCCTGAACGTTTTATTCGTGCACTTCTTATGCTGAAGCGGGCAACGGCAGAAGCGAACCTCTCTTTGGAGAAGCTGGATTCCGATAGGGCTACTGCCATTGTCGAAGCCGTCGATCAGTTACTGAGTGATCCAGCATTAATAAGCCATTTCCCCGTCGATATTTTCCAGACGGGGTCGGGCACCAGTTCAAATATGAACGCGAACGAGGTGATCGCAGCACTGGCGTCGCGTTCACTTGGCTCTGAGGTCTCGCCTAATGATCATGTCAACGCGAGCCAGAGCAGTAATGATGTGATTCCTTCCGCCTTGCACGTGTCGGGCTTTATTGCACTGTCAGAAGAGCTGTTGCCGGCGCTCTCTCATCTTGTTGAAGTTCTGGAACAGAAGGCGGCATCGCTTGCTCATATTACGAAAACCGGGCGTACGCATCTGATGGACGCGATGCCCGTACGTTTCGATCAGGTGTTAGGTGGATGGTCGGCACAGATCGAACACGCCATGCGTAATCTTGAAGACGCTGGTAGTAAATTACAGAGTCTGGTGATTGGTGGTACTGCTGTTGGTACCGGCGTGAACGCCGATGATGATTTTGCTGAAAGTGTATGTCGTTATCTGAATGCTTATCTGAGCAGCGATATAAGCGCTGATTTCAGCAGTTCGGCAGAGCAGGGTTTCTATCCGGCGAACAGTCGCTTTGCGGGCATGGGAGCGCAGGATGTTGTGGTGGCGGTGTCTGGCGCCCTGAAGACTCTTGCCGTCGCTTTGATGAAGATAGCGAATGATCTGCGCTGGATGAACTCAGGGCCTCTTGCAGGGTTGGGCGAGATTGAACTGCCCGCTCTGCAACCCGGTTCATCCATTATGCCCGGTAAGGTGAACCCGGTGATTCCGGAAGCCGTCGCGATGGCCTGTGCTCAGGTGATGGGTAACGATACAACAATTACCGTGGCTGGGCAGTCCGGTAACTTTGAACTGAACGTGATGCTGCCCTTGTTTGCGAGCAGGTTGCTCGACAGCATGCAGCTAATGAGTCGCTCTGCGACCAGCCTGGCCGACGATGCAATTCTTGGCTTTACGGTACGTGAAACATCGGTGACTGAACCTTTGGCAAAAAATCCGGTACTGGTGACAGCGCTTAATCCTGTTATTGGTTATCTGAAGGCGGCTGAGGTAGCCAAGGCTGCGTATCAACAAGGGCGTCCGGTGTTGGATGTTGCGGCAGAGATGACGGATCTGAGCCGCGAAGAGTTAGAGTCTCTGATGGACCCTCAGGCACTGACTGAGTCAGATCAGAGTTCGTAAGTCGCTTTGCAATAGGCAACGCCTGAGGCCAGTAAGTATTTCTGGCAGACATTGAGTGTGCAATAGAACTCGTCTGTTCTGGCTTCATCCGGGCGGATGATTTCTGGCTCTCCCTGGTAACCTTTCTTGCAGAGCTCTGAGGCCCGACGGTGCCAGATATCTTTAAGATTACTCAGGGTCCGTTCTTTGGTCAGCATCATGGCAGGTAAGCTCTCGTGGCGCACTTCAATAACATGCACGCCTTCGCTGACTTCTTTGTTGATGTAGCCATCGGTCTGAGCAGGCTGTTCGGGTGAATCGAGCTGAACGGCCTGATAGTCCAGGGGCGCGCAGCCAGCCAGAGTGAACAGCAGGGGGACAAGTAAAACCGGAATTAATCGCAGGGCGTTCATGAACAGCCTAGAGTGCCTTGATGTAAAAGGCCTATTCTGCCGTAATTTTAGCGAAAATGCCTCTGCTCAATGTCGCCAGATCGTCTGCATGTAACGCAATTTCCAGCCCGCGGCGCCCTGCGCTGATATGAATGCGTGGCAGAGCCTGTGCTGAGGCGTCAATCACAGTCGGAAGCGCTTTTTTTTGCCCGAGAGGGCTGATGCCTCCTACGACGTATCCGGTGGTGCGCTCAGCGACTTTAGGATCGGCCATTTCGGCTTTCTTTGCCCCCACGGCTTTAGCGATGGATTTCAGACTCAGGGTGTTTGAGACGGGAAGTACTGCGACAGCTAACGTGCTTTTATGGCCACTCAGGCTGACCAACAATGTTTTGAAAACACTGTCTGGGGGCAGCCCGAGTTTCTCAGCCGCTTCAAGACCGTAGCTTTCAGCGTTAGCATCATGGCTGTATTCAAGCAGCTCATATGTTATGCCGCCTTTTTTCGCGGCGTTTACGGCAGGGGTCACTCGACGTCTCCGCTGTAAACGCCGATGTAACGAAAGCGCGGTTGTGACCCTTCGGCCGTCGTCACCTGTTCTGTGAACATGGTCAGGGGGCGTACCCAGTGGCTGAAGTCACCGTACAGCGTGCGGTAATGTACCAGCCATTCTTCTGTTTCACTGTGTCGGACCAGCCCAAACACTTCATAGTCGCTACCCTTGTAGTGGCGGTAGCGACCCGGTTGTATCTCGGGTGCTTCGTTCATCTCTGGTATTTCGCTCGCTCTGTCAGTCTTCTTCCATCTCGAAACGGACCTGAACCTGCTGGCTGATGGTCTGCTCCTGAATTTTCATACCGCTGCCGCTGTCTGCTTTGGCAGACCGCATCATCGGGGCGCTTTCCATCATCATAACTGGCTGAGGGAAGTGTGCAGCCTGCTCCTGAATCCAGAGCACGCCAGTCACTTTCTGCCCCAGAGTGGCCGCCATTTCTTCCGCTTTAGCTTTGGCATCCAGCAGGGCCAGGCGGCGGGCTTTGCTCTCGTGCTCTGCGGGCTTATCAAAACCAAGGCTGGTGTTCTGAATACGGTAGCGCTCGTCGATCAGGACTTCTTCAAGAAACGGGCCGTATTTATCCAGCGTACGAAGGGTAATGGTAACAGGGCGAATAACACGGTGACCGATCAGTTCGCGTTTGCCATTGCCCTGATATTCCCATTGAGGGTAATTGCTGATGCGGACTGATTCGATATCGTCTTCGGCAATGCCGTGTTCCTCTGCGACTTTCGATAGTTGCGCGAAAGCATCATCGACTTTGTTTTTTGCGCGTACGACGTCTTTTTCTGTCGCACTGAGTTCAACGGAAAGCGTCAGGAAATCCGGATAAACATCCAGTTCCCCCTGACCGCTGACGTCAATATAAGCGCTGTCACTGAGTGCCGGGGCGCTCATGCTGATGGTAAAAAGAAATGTGCCCAGTACGGCAAGGAATCTGTTGTGAGTATTCATGGCAATCGTCCTGTGTGAATCTCAGAGCAGTATCAACTTCGGAAGTGGGTGTACCCTTCTTTGCTGAATACCAGTAATTCATTATTTTTGTGGACGCAGACATCTGCGTCGCCGGCAGTGACGTTACCTACGATCCGGCACTCGCGTAATCCTGCCGTTAATGCGCAGGCTTCAATGCGCTCGCGGGCATCGGCGGGTGCGGTAAACAGTAGCTGGTAATCGTCACCACCGGTCAGACATTCATGCCAGCGCGGATGTTCCCCATTGACTGCAGTAGGTATCTTCTCGGCATCCAGATTCATCACGACACCGGAAGCATTCGCTATGTGGCGGGTATCCTGAATCAGTCCGTCTGAGATATCGATGGCGGTCGTGGCCAGACTCAGCAGCAGGTGCCCGAAAGACAGGTGAACTCTGGGGTGATAGTAGGGGGCTGTGTCCTGATCGTCTCTTGTCGGGTCTCGGAGGACGTCGTCGAGTATCAGTGCTGCTCCTCCGACCTTGCCGGTGAGCCAGATGTCCTGGCCCGGACGCGCAGCATCGCGTCTTAAGCCCAGCCCTCGTGGCAGCCAGCCTTGCACAGCAATGGTAATGGTCAGGTGTTCACCGTACGTAGTATCACCGCCTAACAACGGCATATTTAACGTATTAGCTGTGAGGCGTAGGCCAGCAGCAAGGTCACGGAGAAACCAGTCTTCGCTGTTGTTCAGTGTCAGGGCGAGATGAAAGCCTTGCGGTACAGCGCCCATAGCAGCAAGGTCGCTGGTGGCGCAGCGCAGTGCACGGCCAGCAATCAGGCCAGGCGGAGCATCAGCAGGAAAATGCACACCCGCAACCTGAGTATCAATGCTCTGGGCGAGTTCCATATCGGCAGGGGGGGTGATCAGGGAGCAGTCGTCACCAATACCCAGCAGCAAGTCGCTCGCTGCCGGGTAACCGGTAGAAAAACAGTCGCGGATCAGGTCAAACTCTGAGGACCGCGCCAAAAGTCAGCCTTTGCCGCCGCGGATTTCCACCATACGCTCACGTTGTGCCAGCTTATCCAGAACACCGTTAACGTATTTGTGACCATCGGTAGCGCCGAAGGTCTTCGCCAGCTCAATGGCCTCGTTAATGACGACCTTGTAAGGCACATCAATACGGTGGCACATTTCAAAGGCGCCTAAGCGAAGAATCGCCAGTTCTACTGGAGTCAGCTCATCGATGCGACGATCCAGGAACGGCTGAATTTTTTCGTCCAGTACACTCTTTTCTTTGGGCACGCCATGAAGAATATCGTGGAAATACTCGTCATCCACTTTGCTCATGTCGTTGTCAGTGCGGAATTCGGCTTCGATGTCGCCAAGACCGCTACCAGACACTTGCCATTGATACAGTGCCTGCAATGCAAAGCGGCGCGCCTTACGGCGCGCAGCTGGGCTGGATTTCTGATGGCCAGAAGCTCGGGACATTGTCCTTACGCCTCCATTGCTTTGAGCAGTGCAACCATTTCAAAGGCTGACATTGCTGCTTCTTCACCCTTGTTACCTGCCTTGGTACCAGAGCGTTCGATGGCTTGTTCAATGGTGTCGACAGTGAGAACACCGAAAGCAACCGGGATATCGTATTCCATCATGACAGACGCCAGGCCTTTCGAGCATTCGCCAGCAACAAACTCAAAGTGCGGCGTACCACCACGAATAACAGCACCCAATGCGATGACCGCATCGTATTTGCCAGACGCTGCTGCTTTTTTCACGACCAGCGGAATTTCTACAGCGCCCGGTGCACGGATAATGGTGATGTTGTCTGCTTCAACGCCATGGCGTGTAAGAGAGTCGACAGCACCTTCAAGCAGGCTTTCAACAACAAAGGCGTTCCAGCGGCCAACTACGATGGCGTACTTGCCGTCGTTCGGGGTCAGATTCCCTTCGATTGTACGGATGTGTTTCATAATGATTTCCTGTCGGTCATTTATTCGCTGAATGGCAGATATTCGGTGATTTCGAGATCGAAACCTGAGATGCCACTGTATTTCATTTCAGAGCTGAGCAGTCTCATCTTACGGACGTTCAGTTCGCGCAGAATCTGAGAGCCAGTGCCGATCGTCAGGAAGGCACCGCTGCTGTCTGTGTTCGGGCTGCGCATAGGCTTGGCGCGGCCAAAAAAGTTATCAAGAGAAGCGCTGACGTCTTCTTTCTGATCTGCTGAGAGCAGAACCAGTACGCCTTTACCTTCTCTCGCAATATGCTCCAGGGCTGCCGTCGAAGACCAGCTGCCAGATTCGCAGGAGCGCAGACCCAGTACGTCGCGGATCATATTATTGGTCTGAACGCGAACCAGAGTTGGCTCTTCCGGCTGGATATCACCCATCGTCAGGGCAAGATGCGTTTCGTTCTGAATCGTGTCGCGGAAGGTAATGAGATTAAAGTCACCAAACTCAGTATGAGCTTTGTCTTCAGAGACGACTTCAATGGTTTTCTCGTTGGCCATACGGTACTGAATCAGGTCAGCAATAGTGCCGATTTTCAGGCCGTGTTTTTCTGCGAAGACTTCGAGGTCAGGGCGGCGGGCCATGGTGCCATCGGCGTTCATGACTTCAACAATGGCTGCCGATGGAATCAGGCCAGCCAGGCGAGCGAGGTCGCAGCCTGCTTCGGTATGACCAGCACGGCTCAGTACACCGCCCGGGCGCGCTCGCAGTGGGAAGATATGACCTGGCTGGACGATGTCATCTGGCTTGCCCATCGGGTTTACAGCGGCGAGGATAGTTGCTGCACGGTCTGCTGCTGAAATACCAGTGGTAACGCCTTCTGCCGCTTCGATAGAGACGGTGAAGGGGGTAGAGAACTTAGCACCGTTGCCCGCAACCATCGATGGCAGACCCAGATAGTCACAGCGTTCACCCGTCAGAGTCAGGCAGATCAGACCACGCGCCTCTGTTGCCATAAAGTTGATGATGTCGGGGGTGACTTTCTCGGACGCTACAATGATATCGCCTTCGTTTTCGCGATCTTCGTCATCCATCAGGATAACCATCTTACCATCGCGGATATCGGCAATAATTTCTTCGATACTGTTCAGAGCCATAATACTTCCCGGTTATTTCCAGAAGCCATTCTCAGCGAGAAACGCTGGTGTCAGGCGACTTTCATCGTGTGTTTTTTGTCCCAGAAGCTGCTCGAGGTATCGAGCAATTACATCTACCTCGAGGTGCACTTCTGCTCCGGCTTCCAGGTCGGCCAGAGTCGTTTCCTGCGCCGTATGCGGCACAATGTTTAATTCAAACCCCGTTGCAGTCAGCGCGTTGGTCGTCAGGCTGACGCCATCCACGGTCACTGAGCCTTTAGCGGCTATGTAGCGACGCAAGTCGGCCGGCACTTCAATGTCAAAGCGGATTGAGCGCGCATCAGCTTTGCGTCCGCGGACAACACCAACGCCGTCGACATGACCGCTGACAATATGGCCGCCCATACGGGTCGTAGGCAGCATCGCTTTCTCAAGGTTCACGCGTGTGCCCGGTGCCCATTGCGCTATACGTGTGTGAGCCAGAGACTCCCGTGATACATCGGCTTCAAAGCCATCGGCATGGGCGGCAACGACGGTCAGGCAGACACCATTGGTTGCAATGCTGTCGCCGAGCTTTACGTCGCTCAGGTTGAGGTTGCCCGTATTGATCCGCAGGCGCAGGTCGCCTTGTTCAGATCGGGTACTGGCTATTTTGCCCACTGCTTCAATAATACCGGTAAACACGTCAGGCCTTCTTTGCTGCTTCAGAAGTATCGGGGTGTAGAGTCAGCCGCAGGTCATTGCCGATCATGCGAACGTCCTGCCATTGCCAGCGGATCTGCTGATTCATCTCACTGAGTGGCAATGATAGCAGTGGCCGCGCGTCACTTCCGAGTAATGTTGGCGCGCAGTATACGATAAGTTCGTCGACGAGGCCTGCACTGACAAAGGCACCCGCGAGTTTCGCTCCGCTTTCGATCAGTACTTCATTGTTGCCCTGAGTCGCAAGGTGACGCAACAGAGCGTCGATGTCAGTGTGATCATCACGTTCGCCAGCCCAATAACTCAGCGCCCCAAGACTAATATCGCGGTGAATGGGTGATGCTGGAGGTGTACGGGCAGCAATCAGAATCTCTCCGGGCTTGTCGAAGATCGTAGCCTCGTTACTGACACGGTGAGCACCGTCTACGATGATTCGCAGAGGTTGCCGGCGCAGATCTTCTGGGATATCCAGGCCCGCCTCATCAGGGCGCACCGTCATGGACGGGTTATCGATGATGACGCTATCGGCCCCGGTAATAACTGCGCAGCTTTGGGCTCTGAGCGCCTGAACATCCCGCCGGGCTGCACTGCCTGTAATCCACTGGCTTTCACCGGATGCCATCGCGGTACGTCCGTCGAGACTCATCGCAAGCTTTATCCGCACATACGGCAAACCTGTGCGCATACGTTTCATAAATCCAGCATTGATCGCAGTTGCTTCAGCTTCGAGACACGACTCGACAACCTCAATGCCTGCTTGTCTGAGCATCTCGTATCCGCGCCCGGCAACGCTCGGGTTAGGGTCCCGGACTGCGCCAACGACTCTGGCAACGCCGGCCTTAATCAGTCCTTCTGCGCATGGAGGCGTTCGGCCATAGTGGCTGCAAGGCTCTAGCGTAACGTAAGCCGTAGCGCCGCGTGCCTCATCACCGGCAACGCGCAGTGCATGAACTTCGGCGTGCGGCTCGCCGGCTTTCTGGTGCCAGCCTTCTCCGACTTTGACGCCGTCTTTGACAATAACGCAGCCAACTCGGGGGTTAGGGCTGGTCGTGCACAGACCTTTCTTTGCGAGTCGGAGGGCGTCAGCCATCCATTCCAGATCACTGGGTAAAATGCGGCTCATGATGATTTCTCACTACCAGGGTCATCAGTTCCGGTCTCTGAAGATTCTGAAGAGACGAGCGTTGAATTCCCGACAGCCTTAACGACGGCAGGAGAAGCCGCTTTCAAACTGATCCGTTCGATTTCGGCACGAAACTCTTCCAGGTCTTTGAAGCTGCGATAAACCGATGCAAAACGGACGAAGGCGACCTCATCCAGCGAGCGCAGCTCGTCCATCACCCATTCCCCTACGTCTCGGCTGGCGACTTCGCGTTCGCCAGTGGCTCTGAGTTTCTGTTTGATATGAGTGATGGCCGCCTCAATCGATTCGATGCTGACAGGGCGTTTTTCGAGTGCGCGCTGGATGCCTGAACGAAGCTTATCTTCGTCAAAAGGTTCACGCTTTCCGTCCTGCTTGATCACTCGCGGCATAACGAGCTCGGCAGTTTCGAAGGTGGTGAAGCGTTCACCACAGAGAATGCATTCCCGGCGCCGACGGATTTGTTCACCGTCAGCCACGAGACGTGAGTCTATGACTTTGGTTTCCGGATGTGCGCAGAAAGGGCAATGCATATTAAAGAGCGGTCCGTTCAAAGAAAAGCGGATAAAAACTGGCCGCAATGGTACTCAGGTTCTACCTTTGCGGCAATAAAAAAGGGCCGCTGATGCGGCCCTCTGACAAGAACGGAATGTTCCGTTGCCTGTCGGCTGATTAAGCAGCCGTTGTGCGAACGTGAGAAGGGTTTTTGATCTGGTCAGCCAGAATACCACCCTCCTGCAGCATTTTTTCACGCCAGTCGTCCAGCAGCTGAACGGTGTCGTGGTCGTTCGGGTGGAAGCCCGGACGGAAGTAGTCCATGTACTTGAAGAACAACTGTGGGAAGAGACCTTTCCAGCCCCAAAGGAACCAGATGCCTTTCAGGTTATCCTTCAGTTTGAACAGGCTGCGGTCTGCCCACATCAGGCGGATGTGACCCTGGCCAACAATCGTGAAGAAAAAGATGGTTGAAACCAGCATTGCGAATACACGGGTGAAGTAACCGCCACCGATTGTCTCGTATACATCATACGCAACAATCTTGTGTTCGTTTTCTTCCAGCGCGTGCCACATCCACAGCTTCAGAGCTTCTGGATCCTGAATGTTCTCCTGGTGACGCTCGTCACGCAGCAGCTGCTCAGCAAGAATTGCTGTGTAGTGTTCAAGCGCTACCGTGATAGCCAGCTGAAGCTTCTTAGGCAGAATTTTGCGACCAAGCTTGAACAGCATGCCCAGCTCTTT
The DNA here is from genome assembly GCF_002339775.1 of Thalassolituus sp. UBA2590. Classification (NCBI taxonomy): domain Bacteria; kingdom Pseudomonadati; phylum Pseudomonadota; class Gammaproteobacteria; order Oceanospirillales; family Oceanospirillaceae; genus Thalassolituus; species Thalassolituus sp. UBA2590. The sequence continues at coordinate 31,657 of NZ_DDKU01000064.1, read as the reverse complement.
ATCCAGCGTGTTAGCTGGCAGACCATTGCGCTCAGCGATGTCGTTGAAAGCAGCGTGCTCTTTCGAGTGCATAGCTTCCTGACCGATGAAGCCTGACACCTGGTCTTTCAAAAGCTGGTCTTTGATTTCGTGACGGTAGTTCTTCACGGAATCAACGAAGAAAGTTTCGCCTTCCGGGAACAGTGAAGACAGTGTTGTCCAGAAAGTCGTCAGGAATGAGTTGTCCGCGTACCAGTAGCGCTTGGAATCTTCAGAAAATTCGAAATCCATACGGCGCGGCGGAATACCTGCACGCTCACCTGCAGTCATGCGTACCTTGCCAGTTGGGGCAGTAGCGGTTGCTGTAGTAGTCATACGATACACCTGCGTTGGTTTATGTTTGTTGTAGATGTTGTTTTGTTGAGTCTATTAGACGTGGCCAGACTTTCCAGTTGAAGGTATCTCTATGCCAAATTTTACGCGTGGCCGGGGGTGTCTTAAAGACAGGGTTAAGTAAGTTGTGGCTTAAATCACCGTAGCGAACTGATAAACAGGTGTCTAAAAAGCGTGATGTCGGTGAAAAACTGTCAAAATGTAACGATTTATAGGGGGTTTTTCTTTGCCAGGGGGGTAAATTACGGCCAAACGGGATTTACAGAAAATAGAAGAATATTTGAAAATCTGCCGGAATCAGGTGGATCTTCCTGATTCCGGCGTGTCAATGAGCGGTGCTCAAGCTGACTCAGGCCTTGCGGCTCTTACTGTAGGTCTGCTCTGCTAACAGGCCGCCGTCGTTCAGCATGCGCTGACGCCATTCTTCAAGCAATTCGACCGTGTCGTGGTCACTTGGGTGAAAACCCGGGCGATAGAAATCGAAATACTGGCGGCCAAGGCGAGGGAACAAGCCCTTCCAGCCCCAGAGAAACTTCAGACCGCGCCAGTTGGCTTTCCAGTTGGTGAGCTGACCATCGGCTTTCAGTAATCTTATGTGTCCACTGCCTACCACCACGGCGAAGACCAGAGTCCCGATCAGCATCGTACTGACGCGGGTCAGGTAGCCACCACCGACTTGCTCGTATACGTCGAAGGCCACAGTTTTATGTTCGTTCTCTTCCAGTGCGTGCCACATCCAGAGCTTCAGGGCTTCGCGGTCACGGAACATTTCCTGGTGGAAATCTTCGCGCAGCAGCTGCTCAGCAATGATCGCGGTGTAATGCTCAAGCGCTACGGTCAGAGCGAGCTGCATTTTCTTCGGTACATATTTGCGGATCAGGCGAAACAGAACCCCGAGCTCTTTATCCAGCTTCAGTGCTGGCAGACCGTGCTTTTCAGCCATGTCGTTAAAGGCTTCGTGTTCTTTGCTGTGAAGTGCTTCCTGGCCAATAAAGCCGGAGACTTCGTCTTTCAGCTTCTGGTCCGTGATGTCTTTACGGTAGTTCTTCACGCTGTCCACGAAAAAGGTTTCACCTTCCGGGAACAGGGCTGAAAGCGTCACCCAGAATGTTGTCAGGAAGGCGCTATCACCGTACCAGTATTTCGTTGTTTCATCCGGGAATTCGAAGTCCATGCGGCGGGGCGGAATACCTGCTCGCTCGCCTGCGGTGATACGTGGAGTTCCCTGTGCTTGTGTCATAGTAGCCATACGAAAACCTGCCTCTGTTTTCTATATTTTGTAGGGAGCGCATCTCTGTCATCGCGCTATGTCCTACAATTTAGAAGAAGTTTGCGTGTCCAAGAACGTGGCGACGGGGCAACAATCAGTGAATTATGATCAAAATAAGAAATGGCCGGAGTAATTCCGGCCATACATTGTTGGGTAGTAAAGAATACTTCTGCTTCAGGCAGCTTTGGATTTGCTGTAAGTCTGCTCTGCTAAAAGGCCGCCTTCGTTGAGCATACGCTCGCGCCAGTCCTCTAACAGTTTTACTGTATCGTGATCGTTGGGGTGGAAGCCCGGACGGTAGAAATCCATGTACTTGAAGAAGAGACGTGGGAATAACCCTTTCCAGCCCAGCAATTTCCAGAAGCCTTTGGCGTTGTCCTTGATATCAAACAGGGTGCCGTTTGCCCACAGCATGCGCAGGTGCCCCTGGCCAACGAAGACAATAAAGCCAATGGTTGCGACAATCATGGCGAAGATACGTGTGAAGTAACCGCCACCAATCAGTTCATAAACATCGTAGGCGACAGACTTGTGCTCGTTCTCTTCCAGCGCATGCCACATCCAGAGTTTCAGCGCTTCGCGATCCTGAATATTGTCCTGGTGGTCGGTGTCACGCAGAAGCTGCTCTGCCAGAATCGCGGTGTAGTGTTCCAGAGCCACAGTGGTCGCAAGTTGTAGCTTTTTCGGGAAGACTTTTTTCGCCAGATCCAGAAGGCCCCAGAGTTCTTTGTCGATACGCCCGCTAGGCAGGCCGTGGCGATCCGCCATGTCATTAAACGCTTGGTGCTCTTTGGTATGGAGAGCTTCCTGGCCGATAAAACCGGAAATTTCGTCTTTCAGTTTCTGATCTGTCACCACGTGGCGATAGTTTTTCACTGAGTCGATAAAGAAGGTTTCTCCGGCAGGGAACAGTGCCGACAGTGTGGTCCAGAAGGTGGTCAGGAATGCGTTGTCTGCATACCAGTAGCGCTTGGTATCGTCACCAAACTTGAAGTCCATACGACGCGGAGGGATCCCTGCACGCTCGCCAGCCGTCATGCGAGTCGTGGTTGTTGGAGTAACTGCCTCAGTCATATTGAAAATCCTGTGTTGTAGTGAGGTTGTTGTAAGTTGTCTGAGGCTATTGAACAACTGTCTGATGCGCGAAAGTAAGGGGTAAGCCAGCCAAGATTCTCAGGGTGTGGGGGTGTCTGACGTACGTTTCAGGGGTGATCAACTGACATTCTTAGGATTGGGCCAGTGATGCGAAATCAAAATATGATCTGGATCATTAAATACTCGCGGCCCAGACAGGTTATTTCTGGCCAGCTCAAACAGGTTTAGAAGGGCATGGCAGACCCTATGCCGTCTCAGTCAGGGGTTCCTGTTGTAACAGGCTGTCTATCGCATGCTGCAGACCGGCCTTCGACTTCTGGTAATTGATGATGTGGCCCCAGCGCTCGAACTGGCCAACAGAAAAACCTTCGGTGAGGTCATTGTAATAGATGCAGCGACGCCCGGCGGTCGCCAGAACCCAGAACCCGCAGCCTTCATTGCCCCAAGGGTGTTGTTGCCATAATTCAGCGGCAGGGAGCCGGATCGCGTTCCAGAAAGGGCGGACACTCTCTTCCAGCTGGCTTTCGTTGTGACTCATCAGGTTGATGAGCTGAACATAGGTGACGGGTTTCCATGAATCGGACATGCGGGAATCCTCTGTTTCTGGATCAGGTTTCAAGCATGACTACTCTATGAAAACTTTGTGACATACGTGTGACGCTGACAGGCGACCCAAGTGATCTGTCTCAATATTCAGGCATAAAAAAACCGGCCATCAGGCCGGTTTTTCGTTGTTCCAGTGTTTATTTGTACACAGGGAACTGTTCGCAAAGGGCGACAACTTTTTCTTTTACTGATGCTTCAACGGCTTCAGATTCACCTTTCTCAAGGCCATCAAGAATGTCGCAGATCCAACCTGCCAGTTGCGTAGCCTGCTCTTCTTTGAAGCCACGGCTGGTGATCGCAGGGCTACCGATACGCAGACCAGAGGTTACGAACGGCGAGCGAGGGTCGTTCGGTACAGAGTTTTTGTTCACAGTGATGTTAGCGCGACCAAGTGCCGCATCAGCATCCTTACCTGTGTACTCTTTACCGATCAGGTCAACCAGGAACAGGTGATCATCAGTGCCGCCAGAAACGACGTTAATGCCACGCTCGATGAACGTGCTGGCCATTGCCTGCGAATTCTTAACTACCTGAGCCTGGTAGTCTTTGTATTCCTCGCTCATTGCTTCTTTGAAGCACACGGCTTTTGCTGCGATTACATGCATCAGTGGGCCGCCCTGAGACTCAGGGAATACTGCGAAGTTGAACTTCTTGTTCAGGTCTTCGTCGTCGTTGGCCAGAATCAGGCCACCACGCGGGCCACGCAGAGTTTTATGTGTTGTGGTGGTCACTACGTCTGCAATACCGACCGGTGATGGGTATACGCCAGCAGCAACCAGGCCAGCGATGTGAGCCATATCGACAAACAGATAAGCGCCAACTTCATCGGCAATTTCGCGGAATTTCTGCCAGTCAACAACGCGAGAGTACGCAGAGAAACCAGCAACGATCATCTTAGGCTTGTGCTCACGAGCCAGACGTTCAACTTCTTCGTAATCGATTTCACCCGTTTCTGGGTTCAGACCGTACTGAACTGCGTTGTAAACGCGACCAGAGAAAGATACCGCTGCACCGTGAGTCAGGTGACCACCGTGCGCCAGGCTCATGCCCAGAATGGTGTCACCAGGCTGGCAAAGTGCGAAGTAAACGGCAGCGTTCGCCTGAGAACCTGAGTGCGGCTGAACGTTGGCATAACCTGCACCGAACAGCTCTTTGGCGCGATCGATAGCCAGTTGCTCAATCACGTCAACGTGCTCGCAGCCACCGTAGTAACGCTTGCCTGGGTAACCTTCAGCGTACTTGTTGGTCAGCTGAGAGCCCTGTGCTTCCATTACGCGTGGGCTGGTGTAGTTTTCAGAGGCGATCAGCTCAATATGATGCTCCTGACGGGCATCCTCAGACTGCATCGCTGACCACAGATCTGGGTCGAAATCCGCTATGTTCATATCACGGCTAAACATCAGGGCTTCCTCAAGTAGGATAATCAAAAATTTTTAAGGTGCACATTCTACCGCAAAGTTGCGCGCCTCGCACTTGAGAAGGTGTCATATCATCATGACTGATGTTCAGTTTTTGCCAAGATCTCTGATCAGCGAAGCTTCATCAATGGGCTTGCTGAAATAGAAGCCTTGAACCTCTTCGCACCTTGCCATCTGCAGGAAGGTCAGTTGCTCGGCGGTTTCGACCCCCTCTGCGATGATACCCATACCCAGGTTGTGGCCCATGGCGATGATGGTTCGCGATATCTGAGCGTCATCGGCGTTTTCCGGCAGGTTCTGGATAAAGCTGCGATCGATTTTCAAGGTGTCTACCGGGAACTGCTTGAGGTAGTTCAGTGATGAGTAGCCGGTACCGAAATCATCAATGGCGGTTTTGACGCCAGCGGCGCGTAACCCCCGCAGTGTTTCCATGGCAAGTTCTACATCTTCCATCAGGATGCTTTCAGTCAGCTCAAGCTCAAGCTGTTCTGGGCGAATGCCGGTCCGGATGATGATGTCTTTAACAATATTGAGGAAATCTTCAGAACGGAACTGGCGCGCAGATACATTCACTGCAATACGCTCAAGCCCGAGCTGTTCCTCTGCCTGCCAGCGAACAAAGCAACGGCAGCTCTCTTCGAGTACCCATTGGCCAATAGGTACAATAAGACCCGTATCTTCGATGATAGGAATGAAGGTGCCGGGGGAGATCATGCCCCGAGTCGGGTGAATCCAGCGTAGCAGGACTTCAACACCGACGGCTTCTTCACTGTCTGTGCGATATTGTGGTTGGAAATAGAGCTGCATTTCGTTCCGTGCTAATGCATGGCGCAGGTCGTTTTCAAGCTCGAGTAACTGGACTGCTTTACGATTCATTGAGGCTGTGAAGAACTGCATGTTGTCACGCCCCATGTCTTTGGCGTGGTACATGGCCATGTCGGCATTTTTCAGCAGTTCTATGACACTGTTACCGTCGTTGGGGTATACAGATATGCCGATACTGGCGCTGATAAAGACTTCGCGCTGATTCAGGTTAAACGATTGATGCAGTGACTCGAGAATACGTTCAGCAACGATGATGGCGGTATCTGAAGCTGCTGTGTGACTTGGCTGATCTGCGATCGCAATGGTGAACTCGTCGCCTCCCATGCGGCAGACAAGATCGCGTTGCTTAACGCAATTACGCAGGCGCCCGGCAACCTGTTTCAATACTTCGTCACCGGCAGGGTGGCCCATAGAATCGTTGATTGGTTTGAATCGGTCGAGATCGATAAAGAGCAGCACCACCCAGAGACCTTGCTTGCGCGCTCGCTTGAGCATGCCATCCAGTGTTTCGTGCATCTGGCTGCGATTTGGCAGAGCGGTCAGTGGGTCGTAATAGGCAAGCTTGTGGATACGCTCTTCGCTGGCTTTGCGCTCAGTGATGTCGGACATAATGATGATCAGGCTCTGAACTTCGCGATTCTGATCCCGAATCGCGCTGACCCCAGCCCAGCCGGTACGCATATCGCCCTGGCGGCGGCGATACGAAATCTCGCCTTGCCAGTAACCATCGACCATCAGCCGCTCGCCGATTTTCTCAATCAGGTCTTCTTCGTATTGCTCAGATGAAATCAGGAAGTCGGGAGTCTTACCTGTGACATCTTCGGCAGCATAACCGGTGATGTGCTGGAAGGCGCGGTTGGTATTGGCGATTTTAAGCTTCTGATCTGTGATCAGAATGGCCTCGTTACTGTTCTCGAACACTTCGGCTGCGAGTTGCAGCTCCTGCTCAATACTGCGGGACTCGGTGACATCCCGGCAGATACCCAGAAGCCCCTGAAGTTCGCCTTTGTCGTTCCACAGAAGGCTGGCTTGTAGTTCCAGAAGTACACGACTGCCATTGCTGGCCGAGGCATAGAAATCTTCCCGAATGACGGTACTGCGGCGCTTGGCTGTCTCCGGACTGTTGATGGCGATCTGTATCTGGTGTTGTAGTGCTTTGCCTAACCGTTTGAGGTCGGGCCGTGAAAAAATTCGTGTAACTCCACCATTCACCAGATCTTCGGGTTGATAACCCAACAGGCGTTGCACTGAGGTGCTTACGAAGTTGAAATTGAGCTGGGCGTCAGTGGCCCAGACAATGTCATTCATGTTCTCCGCCAGCAGGCGATAGCGGCGTTCACTCTCGACGATCTGTTCCTGCTTCTCAATGTCTGCGGTAACGTCTCTGCCGGTGCCGATATAGCGCTCTACTTTTCCGTCGCTGTCGTAGGTGAACGGTGTATCACGGAATTTGAGCACCCTGATTTCGCCGTCGGCATTGAGGAAGCGGGCGGTGGTTTCAATGGTCTGGCCATTGATGGAATTCCTGATATTCCTCAGGCCATCTCTGCAACGTGCGAGGTCGTCTTCAATCACGTAATCCATCCAGCTGCGCTCGATATACTCACGACTGTCCGGAAAACCTAAGAGCTGAGCGACGTGACGGTTGGAGAAAATTGTTTTTTGCTCAAGCCGGTCATTGACGTCAAGAACGTAGACTACATCAGGCATCGCTTCCATCACGTGCATCCAGAAAGCTTCACGCTCCCGGATCTTCTCAGTTGCCTGCTTACGCTCTGTGATGTCCAGCATGGTCAGTAATACCTGATGGCTGGAACTGGTGCGGAAGCTGATGCTCGCCCAGATATCGATAGGGCGGCCACTGCGGTCACGCAAGGTGAGTTCGCATTCGTTCTGCTGCAGTCGGAGAGATTTACTGCTGGTCAGTGCCTTCAGAAGTGGGGTCAGGGATTCAGGATGGCGCTGATAGTGAGCACCCATCGCTTCCAAGGTATCAAAGTCGCCGAGTTGCAGTGTAGCTTCGTTCACGCTGACCACTTTCAGGGTATCGGCAGTGCCGTCGAACTCACTCAGATCAAGCAGGCCGTGCGCGATACCTGCCTCTTCGAACAGAGCTTTGTATCGGGTTCTGCTGTGTTCGAGGGCGGCTTTGGCCTGCTCTGACTCAGTAATGTCCCGAAGTAACCATACGTAGCCGCTGACTTGTTTGTTGTCATACAGCATCTGCATTTTCTGCTCAAGAATATGTTTTCCGTCGGCATGCTGGACCTGCATAACGCGCTGATCAGGTTTCAGGCTCTCTATGGCTTCTGGTGCAAGCCCTCTGTTCCAGAGTGCATCGGGTGAAGGCCAGATATCCTCAAGAGACATGCCGAGTACCGGGTCTGGTTCTGTACGACCAAGCAATGACAATGCTTTGGGGTTCAGGTAATCGATGTGCCCTTCATGATCCGTAGATATAAAGGCTTCATCAATGGAACGAAGCACTCTGTCGGCACGGCGTTCGGTGTCTTCTGTGGCTTTCTGAAGAGCGACAACAGCCTCGCCCTGTTGGCTGAGATAGCGACGCAGAACAATCAGAAGAATGGCAAAAACGATAAGGAAAGTGGCCGGAATCCGGATGCTTTCTATGAGTTGTTCTTTCCAGTACCCCTGAATAGGCAGAGCAAGAATGTCCCATGGCGACATGGGGATACTGTCACGATAGAGAATGCTGTTTGTTTCTTCCTCGGTTAACAGAGTCGGGTGCAGTGTGTCTGAGTAAAACTGCTCGCGGATGGATACTGTATTATCCCGACGGTCGAAAAGCACCATTTCAAAACCATTGAAGCCACCTCTGAAAATAATCTCAGAGAGATGACTGTAGGCGCGTCGTGACACCATAATCATCGGGCCATTGCTGGTGTTGAAGCGTGTGCCAACGTAATAACCACCCAGATGGCTGTAGCGTAATGAGAAAATGGCCTTATCCAGGCCCTGTGAACGCAGTTCTTTTTCAATATCGCCGGGCTCGGTGGGGCTGAGCAGACTGCCGTAGTGGTTAAGCACCTTGCCATTCTGATCGGTGATGAAGAAGCCTGTTGCGTTAAAAATTGCGGCGCTTACGTGTCCCCAGAGGTCGTCCGTGTCTGCGTCTGCCGGGCGGTTTGCGTAGACCTCAAGCTGATCACCGTAGCTGCGGGTGAATATCTGGTTTGCGTGGAGTCCGGCCTTGATGATCAGCTCAGACTGACGTTTGTAGTGGTCAAGCGTCCGTTCAACGTCAATGTTGTATGCGTGCCGTGCATTCTGCCATTGCTGCCAGCTCTGAAAACTCAGAACGACGGTCAGAAATATAAAACTCAGCACAAATAGGGGAGTGTTCGCCCGATTTGTGGCGGCTGAGTGAAATTTAGCCTCTGGGGCTCCATGATGCGGGAGCATGTAAAGCGGTGTCCGTTAACGACTGATTATGGTTATTAACCTTAGTCATTGTCTGTCACCTTAACAACCAGAGGCCCTTCATAATGGGCTTTATTTGCCTTTCTATGGGCTTTTCAGTAGCGTTGCGGCGAAATACATTGCGGAGGCGATGCCCATGGCACAGTACGTATTCACTATGAACCGTTTAGGTAAGATTGTTCCACCTAAACGACAGATCCTGCGTGACATCTCATTATCCTTTTTTCCTGGCGCCAAAATTGGTGTTCTGGGCCTTAATGGCGCGGGTAAGTCGACCCTGCTCAAGATCATGGCAGGCATCGACACCGATATCATTGGTGAGGCTCGTCCTCAGCCTGACCTGAATATTGGCTACCTTCCTCAGGAGCCGGAACTTGACCCTGCGAAAGACGTGCGTGGTAACGTTGAAGACGGTCTCAGTGAGCTGATGAATGCCAAGGCCGAACTGGAGCAGGTCTACGCAGCGTATGCTGAGCCAGATGCTGATTTTGATGAGCTGGCAAAAAAGCAGGGCAAGCTGGAAGCCATCATTGAGGCGTCGGACGGCCACGATGTTGACCGTCAGATGGAAATTGCTGCCGATGCTCTTCGTCTGCCGCCCTGGGACGCCGACGTCACCAAGCTTTCTGGTGGTGAGCGTCGTCGAGTGGCTCTGTGCCGCTTGCTGATGTCCAAACCAGACATGCTCTTACTGGACGAGCCAACTAACCATCTGGATGCTGAATCGGTTGGCTGGCTGGAGAAATTCCTCGAAGAGTATCCAGGCACTGTTGTAGCCATTACCCACGACCGTTACTTCCTGGATAACTGTGCGGAATGGATTCTGGAGCTCGACCGTGGTCACGGTATTCCGTATCAGGGTAACTACACCACCTGGCTTGAGGCGAAAGAAAAGCGCTTAGAGCAGGAGAAGAAAGAAGAAGAGGCACACACTAAGGCGATCAAGCACGAACTGGAGTGGGTGCGTAAAGGCGCCAAAGGTCGTCAGGCGAAGAGCAAAGCCCGCCTTGCACGCTTCGAAGAAATGAACTCACGCGAGTTTCAGAGCCGTAACGAAACCAACGAGATCTATATTCCACCGGGTCCGCGTCTCGGCGATAAGGTCATTGAGTTCCATAACGTGACCAAGTCTTTTGGTGATCGTGTATTAATCGACAATCTCGATTTTACTGTACCACCGGGTGCGATTGTCGGCATCGTCGGCGGTAACGGTGCAGGTAAGTCGACTTTGTTCCGCATGATCGCTGGCACTGAGCAACCGGACTCTGGTGAAGTGGTTATTGGTGATACCGTGAAGCTGGCGTTTGTTGAGCAGCTGCGTGATGAACTGGATGACAGTAAGACCGTGTGGGAATCTATTTCTGACGGCCTCGACATGCTGGATATCAACGGCAAAGAGTACCCGAGCCGTGCCTACATTGGTCGCTTTAACTTCAAGGGCGGTGATCAGCAGAAACGGGTTGGAGAACTGTCAGGCGGTGAACGTGGTCGTTTGCAGCTCGCCTATACCCTGAAGCAGGGTGCTAATGTGCTGTTACTCGATGAACCGTCAAACGACCTTGATGTCGAAACCTTGCGTGCACTGGAGGAGGCCATTGATGCCTTCCCGGGGACTGTCATGGTGGTGTCGCACGACCGTTGGTTCCTGGACCGTATTGCAACGCACATCCTCGCGTACGAGGGCGACTCCAAGGTGACCTTCTTCGACGGTAACTACACCGAATATGAAGAAGATCGGAAGAAGCGCCTGGGCAGTGATGCTCAGCCTAAGCGTATGAAATATAAACGTTTAGCCTGATAGTTCGGTCAGGTCGCTGAAAAGTGACCTGACTGGAATAAATCGCATTCGCGAGCTTGCGGTTTCGCCAGAACAGGCTAAACCTGTTGTATCCCAAACAGGAAACAACCATGGAACAACGACAAGCAAAGCGCGTTCACCTGTTTCAACGGGTTCAGGTAGACGACGGAAATCAGAAGCTTGAAACCTTCTGCCTGGATATCAGTATGCGAGGCATTCTGCTGGTTATTCCGGAGAACGTTACCTGGCAGCTGGAGCAATCGCTGAAGATCAGCCTGACGCTCGACACAGGCGGCATTATCGACATGGATTGCTCCCTCGTGCATATCGATGACGACGTTGTCGGTTGTGCCTGTGACTCAATGGATTTTGAGAGTCAGGAAACCCTGCGCGGAGTGCTGGAAAGCAGTCTCGAAGTGCCTTCTCAGGTGAACCGAGAACTGGCAGAACTGATCTCATTCCCCGGCGGTAAAGCCTGACAACCAGACCTGATTCGCGGTAAACTCCGGCATGTTATAGTCGGGGTTTTACGTTGTAGCAGGTTCATTATGTTCACCCCTTCCCTTGATGGTGCGCTGTTTTCTTCGCCGGTCGGCAAGATCGTGTGCGTCGGTCGTAACTATGCGGCCCATGCCGCAGAGCTGAATAATCCCGTTCCTGATACCCCTGTCTTATTTATTAAACCTGCTGATGCGGCCTGTGATCTGCAGGCTCCGTTAAGTATTCCTCTGTCTCAGGGTGATGTTCATCACGAACTCGAAGTGGCTGTGCTGATTGGGAAACGTCTTCAGAAAGCCAGCGAAGCTGAAGTGTCCGGCGCTCTTGCCGGTGTCGGTCTCGGCCTGGATTTGACGTTGCGGGATGTTCAGTCCGTTTTAAAAGAGAAGGGCTTGCCATGGGAGCGCGCAAAAGCGTTCGACGGCTCGTGCCCTCTGAGCCCATTTGTATCTGCGGCGCGGGTATCTGACTGGCAGAACCTGAATTTCTCTTTGCACCGCAATGGAGCTCAGCAACAGTCAGGAAATAGTGCCGATATGCTTAACCCTGTACTGTCTCTGATCGCTCACATGTCTCAATCTTTTACCCTTAATCCGGGCGACGTGGTCATGACGGGCACACCTCCCGGTGTCGGGCCTCTAAACGTCGGGGATTCTCTCGAACTGGCGTTAGAGGATTGGATCGCAGTAACCACTGAGGTTGTGAGCCCGCAAGCTTCGGAGAAGAGCCTATGAACCCTTGTGATAAACCGGGTTTAACACCGGTTGATGACGCAATTGAGTATCTGTTATCGCAGGTGACCCCGGTGACTGAAGGCGAGCTTTGTCCGTTGGAGCACGCATGCGGACGGGTTCTGGCCGAGGACGTAATCAGCCCATTGAATGTTCCCCCTGCGGATAACTCTGCGATGGATGGCTATGCGGTTAACCCCGGCCCGCTTGAGAGCGGACGCATACCGATCGGTCTTTTCCGTCAGCGTGGTATTGTCCTGGCTGGTGAAATCTTCGAGGGCGTGCTCAGTGCTGGTGAATGTGTCCGGATCATGACCGGAGCCGTTGTTCCCGACGGGGCGAAGCTGGTGGTGATGCAGGAAAATACTGAGGTTGTGGATGCGGGGGTGCGGGTCGACAATCCTGAGTCTTTTCGCCACGGCGATAATATTCGTCGTGCTGGCGAAGATATTCGCCATGGAGACGTCGTGCTGAAAGCAGGGCGGCGCCTGACGCCTGCAGATTGTGGATTACTGGCAAGTATCGGTATTGCTGACGTGTTGGTTGTCCGGCCATTGCGGGTCAGCCTGCTAACGACCGGCGATGAGTTGATTGCCCCCGGTAATGACTTGCCTGCAGGTAAGATTTACGAGAGCAATTCCTATGTATTGCGCCCGGTTCTCACGCGACTGGGGGCTGAAGTAACCTTGGTTACCGCGGTGAGCGATACGCTTGAAGCCATTCAGGAAGCGCTGGAGACAGCCGCAGCGGATTCCGACATTATCATCACCAGTGGCGGTGTTTCCGTCGGCGAAGCGGACTTTACCCGTACGGCGGTCGAAGCGCTCGGGCAGCTTGATTTGTGGAAGCTGGCGATGAAACCGGGCAAGCCACTGGCGTTTGGGCGCATCGGCAAAACGCTTTTTCTGGGTTTACCGGGTAATCCGGTATCGGCCCTGGTGACATTGCATCAGATTGGGCTGCCTGTGCTACGGAGTCTATCTGGTGAAAAGGTTACTCCACCGATTCGTATTCCTGCCATCGCCAGCGAGCGCTTGAAAAAGCGTCCAGGCCGGGCGGATTACCAGAGAGGTATTGCTGAATTACATGAGGCTGGCCAATGGCAGGTGCGTAGCACAGGGCAGCAGGGCTCGGGAATTCTGAGCTCCGTCAGTAAGGCAAATTGTTTTATTGTGCTTGAGCAGGAGCGCGGCCATGTTGAGCCGGGTGAGACCGTGATGGTCGAAATGTTCGATCAATGGCTCAGCTGACATCGGATATAGAGCGCGAAGAAAACAAAAAGCCCCGGCAACATGAGTTACCGGGGCTTTTTTATGGTCAGGGCAGACCGGTGTATCAGCGTTCCAGATACTGAATCTTGTCTGGTACGCCGTCCCATTCTTCTGCGTCTGGCAGCGGATCTTTCTGCTCAGTAATGTTGTTATCCGCCCACTCTTCAGACAGCTCAGCGTTGAGCTCGATGTACTGTTCCTGACCTGCAGGCACTTCATCTTCAGAGAAAATGGCCTCTGCCGGGCACTCAGGTTCACACAGTGCGCAGTCAATGCACTCATCCGGGTGGATTACGAGGAAGTTCGGGCCTTCGTAGAAGCAGTCTACCGGGCAGACTTCAACACAGTCTGTGTACTTACACTTAACGCAGTTATCGGTTACGACGAAGGTCATCTGATCTTCTCCTGAATCATTATTCGGGGCTCTCTGGCCCTGCTAAATATCGGGCTCTTCGGCCCTGCTTATCACGGTTGCGGGTATTCTAGGTAGTCGGCGATGGTCAGGCAAGGCACCGGGTCTTCTTTTGTTGGGGAAAATTCGGGAGACACCGTTCGGTTATACCGAACAATGCTCCGTCTTTATCCTCTATATCAGGTCCTTGAGTGAATAGACCAGCTCCAGTGCCTGGCGTGGGGTCAGGTCATCTGGATTCACCTTAGCGAGTGCCTCTTCGGCTGGTCCCGGCCCACTTGCGAACAGGTCCGATTGCATCGGCGCTGGTTCACTACTGCGCCCGGTTTTTAACGTCGCGACAGGCGTAACCGGACTCGTCTGTTGCTCAAGTTGCGACAGTTGGTGACGGGCATTGGTGATCACGGCGGGAGGAACCCCCGCTAGCTGCGCAACCTGCAAACCGTAACTCTGGTTGGCCGGGCCTTCTTCGACGCTGTGCAGAAAAATGATGCGCTCATCATGCTCGGTGGCTTTCAGGTGAACATTAATCGCATTGTTGTATTGCTCTGGCAGAGCGGTCATTTCGAAGTAATGCGTCGCGAACAGCGTAAAGGCTTCGGTATTTTCGGCGAGGTGTGCAGCCGCCGCCCAGGCCAGCGACAGGCCATCAAAGGTTGAGGTACCGCGCCCGACTTCATCCATCAATACCAGACTGTCACGCGTCGCGTTATGCAGGATGTTGGCGGTTTCAGTCATTTCCACCATAAAGGTTGAGCGACCACCGGCGACATCGTCGGCCGAGCCCATACGGGTGAAAATACGGTCGATGGGTCCGAGCTTGCAGAACTCAGCCGGTACGTAAGAGCCGATGTGTGCCAGTAAAGTGATGAGAGCCACCTGGCGCATATAGGTCGATTTACCGCCCATGTTCGGGCCGGTAATGATTTGCATGCGGCGTTCGACATCCAGGCAGGTATCGTTGGCGACAAACGGGTCGGTGATCAGTGATTCGACCACCGGATGACGGCCCTGACGGATATCGACGACACTCTCATCAACCAGTTCAGGTGCATTGAAGCGCAGCGTTTCTGCACGCTCAGCGAGGCAGGTGAGTACATCCAGTTCGGACAAGGCTGCTGCCGCTACTTGCAGTGGAATCAGGTCTTCGGCCAGATCCGTCAGCAGGGCATCGTAGAGCATTTTTTCTCTGCTCAGTGCGCGTGCTTTGGCGCTCAGTGCTTTGTCTTCGAACTCTTTCAGTTCTGGGGTGATAAACCGCTCGGCGTTTTTGAGTGTCTGGCGGCGGATATACTCAGTTGGTGCTGATTCGGACTGAGCCTTGCTGATCTCAATGTAGTAACCGTGTACGCGATTGTAGCCAACCTTGAGGGTACTGATACCCGTCCGCTCACGCTCACGCTCTTCCAGTTTTACCAGGTAGTCGCCTGCGTTTTCACTGAGGGAACGCAACTCATTGAGTTCGGCGTCGTAGCCTTCTGCGATCACGCCCCCGTCACGAATGACGACCGGAGGGTTGTCGATAATCGCCGCTTGTAAGCGGCTGACCCATTCTGGAAATTCGGGCGCCCGCTCACAGATATCTGCCCCCAGAGGAGCTTCCAGCTCGGACAGGCGCTGGCGGATGTCGGGAATAACCGCAAGGGCATCACGCAGCCGCGCAAGGTCACGGGGGCGGGCGGAGCCCAGAGCCACACGAGAGAGAATACGCTCAATATCACCGACCTGCTTCAGATGCAGGTGCAGGTCTTCATGCGCGTATTGTTGCAGGCATTGTGCGATCAGGTTCTGGCGCAGCCTCAGAATAGAATGGTCGCGCAGCGGGCGGTTCAGCCAGCGGCGTAACAGACGGCTGCCCATGGCTGTCGCGGTTTTGTCGAGCACCCACGCGAGCGTGTAGAGGCCGTCGCCTTTCTGGTTGATGTCGATTTCCAGATTACGGCGGCTGGCAGGATCAATGATGATGGCGTCGTCAGGTTGCTCTACCGTTAAGGAGCGAATGTGGGGCAGGCTGTTGCGTTGTGTTTCCTGCGCATAGTTGAGCAGGGCGCCTGCGGCACGGATCGCTGTTTTCATCCCTTCGCAGCCAAAGCCGCGCAGATCGCGGGTTTTTAACTGAGTTGTCAACAGGCGCAATGCTGTATCTGACTCATAGTGCCATGGTGCTTGCTGTGTGGCACCGGCACGGTTGGCAATCGCATCCGGAAAAATCTGATCTTCTGGCAACAGTAATTCTGCGGGTCTAAGGCGCTCAACTTCTGCCAGCAGAGCATCTTCCCCATCCACCTCAAAGACACTGAAACGGCCGGATGAAATCTCAAGAACGGCGATCCCGTGGCGTTGCTGGTGAGAGCACACAGATACAAGCAGGTTGTCCTGGTGCTCATCGAGCAGGGCTTCGTCGGTTAGTGTGCCGGGCGTTAGTATGCGCACGACTTTTCGTTCTACAGGGCCCTTGCTGGTGGCCGGGTCGCCTACCTGTTCGGCGATAGCAACTGAGACCCCGTTTTTAACCAATTTGGCGATGTAGTTTTCTGCTGCGTGAAATGGCACACCGGCCATTGGAATGGGCTGCCCACCGCTTTGCCCGCGAGCGGTCAGCGTAATATCGAGGATCTGTGCGGCACGCTTGGCGTCATCGTAGAATAGCTCGTAGAAATCGCCCATACGGTAAAACAGCAAGGTGTCCGGAAATTCAGACTTAATCTTGAAGTACTGCTGCATCATCGGAGTATGTGAAGACGCCTTGCTCATTCCTGTTGTTCCTTGGGCTTGAGGATGAAGGCGGATTGTACGGGAAAGCCTTTTGATTCTGAAATACGTTGGTTGCACACTGCGTCCGATTGACTGTAAATCAGCGGTAAATGCATGTAATGGGAATGTAACTAAATGCGTTTTCAGGTATAAAGACAGTCATCAGAAATCTGTGCCTGTTATGGACTTTAAGTCTGGATGACACACGTTTTACTACGACGGAATCAGATGGTCTGAAATGACAGCTTGTAAAGATGAAGACGGATCATCGCTTTGCCATGACAAGCTACAATTATGGAAATCAAAATAATACCGCCGACCAGATGCTTTTACGTGCATTCGTCAATTCCAGGGATGTTGGCAGTATTCTAATTATTGAGCAATCGAAAGGACCCGTAGATGTCCCGTTTTTTTAAGGCAGGTTGTATCGCCGCGCTGGCGTATGCCTCGTCGCTTCATGCTGAAGAAGTTCTCCCTCTCAGCAATTCTCAAGTAACTGTTGATACGATGGCTGAGTTGCTTTCAGGGCCGGGCGTTCAGATCAGTAATCCGTCTTATATTATCCGTACTGGCGGCTCAAATCAGTCTCAGGCTGGTCAATTCAGCGGGTATGAATTTCTTCTTGGCGACGACTTTGGGCAGGGGGTGATTCTAAGCTCAGGTGATGTTGTTGATGTGCTGGGTCCGAATTCAGCAGCAGATACAGAAACACAGTTTAATACTCGTAGCATTGAAGATTCTGTCTTCGGTGGCCGTGTCTATGATCCAGTCAAGTTTGTGTTTTCAGTTGTCCCGCAAGAAGATGTACTGGTATTGGACTTCATCTTTGGTTCAGAAGAGTACCTGGAATATGTCGGCGCCTTTAACGATGTCGCTAAGATTCTGGTGGACGGTTCGAACTGTGCATTAACACCGGGTGGTGATGAAGTATCCATTAACAATATTCATTCTGATCAGCTGCCATCTCCAGACTCCAGTGACCGCCCTAATAATAACGACGGAATATCTAACTCTGGGCTCTTTCTGGATAACACCGGGGGTGCGTTCGATGTTGAAATGGATGGCTTTACCCGCCGCTTATCCTGTCGTGTCGGAGTGACCCCGGGGCAGGAGGTTGTTGTGACGGCTGGTCTTGCTGACCGCGGCGACGCACGATACGACTCATGGCTTCTTTTCCGCGCCGGCAGTGTCCGTTCTGAACCTGCCACCGATTTTGGCGATGCTCCTGACTCCTACGGTACACTGGCGTCATCTGATGGCGCGTCTCACGTTATTGTCGAGGGCGTCAGACTCGGTTCGGTAGGCGTTTCTGGAGAAAGCGACGGCTTTGTCGACGGGATAGATAATTCACTTGGCGAAGCCTCGGACGACTCGGATAATGCAATCTCATCGGTAACTGCGGTACCGGCGACAGGTTCGCAGTACAATATCACCGTACCTGCAACTTCTATTAATGGGGTTGCATCGAATGTCATTGGTTGGATTGACTTCGATGGTGATGGTGTATTCCAGCCTGATGAAGCTTCTGGCGTTGTAAGTGTTTCCAATAACTCCTACGAGGTTGCGACATCACTGACCTGGTCTGGTCTCAGGTCATCAGTAGATGTTGTTCCAGGCCGCACTTATATGCGCTTACGGATCGCAAACCTCGGGCTGACGGCTGCAACGCCTGCCGGGCAATTGGCAACGGGTGAGGTTGAAGACTACAGAATCGTAATATCTGATGGCCTAGCACCATCAGTGACAGCCATCGCCAGGCAGGAGCCTGCGCAGTCGCTGACTAATTCAAGCTCCGTTACCTTCCGTGTCAGCTTCTCTGAATACATTGAGAACATCGACGCCACTGATTTTGTTGCGTCGTTCGGAACGGTCGCGTCTGTAACATCAGTTTCCGAGACCGTGTTTGATGTTACTGTGTCGGGTATTTCGGGAGCTAACGGTACATTGGCTCTCTCCCTCTCAGACGCTCAGAATATTGTCGATGCTGAGGGCAATGCAGCTTCCGTCACACTCCCTGCGGACGCTGAAACCTACACGCTTGACCAGTCTGCACCGACTGCCCCTGTTCTGTCTGCAATCTCGACAGATACCGGCCTGTCCGGTAGCGACCAGATCACTAACGACCCATCACTGATTTTCTCAGGGATTGCAGAAGCGGGAAGCTCGGTATCCGTTCGTATTGACGGTAACGAGATCGCCACCGTGGTTGCTGACGCCAGTGGCAACTGGTCGTATGACTACTCGGGTACAGACCTGGACGACGGTTCTTACTCAATCACCGCGACGGCTACTGACAATGCGGGCAATACCAGTGTTGAATCTGATTCACTGACTGTCGTCGTCGATACCGTAGCGCCCGCTCCTACTGTGATCACGGGGATCAGTGAGGATACCGGGCGTTCGAACAGTGATGCGCTGACCAAAGATGCTGAGCTGGTGCTGGCAGGGCAGGCTGAGGCGAATCAACGCATATCTGTGTTCGTGGACGGAAACTATACAGGATTCGCGGATACCGACCCGGCTGGCGCATGGACGTACGACCACACATCCGTCAGCCTGAGCGACGGTGAGCATGTTTTCACGGCCGTCGTCTCAGATGCCGCGGGCAATACTTCTACGGCGTCAGCCTACACAGTGACTGTCGACACCGAAGCCTCGGCAGCACCTGTAATCTCGGCGATATCCGATGACACGGGGGCGCCTGGCGACGGTATCACCAGCGACAATACCCTGCGTATTTTCGGTACGGCAGAAGCGCTTGATAGCGTAGTTGTCTCAATCGATGGGAACGAGGTGGTTACTGTTCAAGCGGATGGTAACGGCGATTGGGTATACGACAACCGCGCCACTACTCTGGACGATGGCAACTATGTGGTCACCGCCGTGGCGGTGGATGCGGCAGGCAATGAGTCTGCTGTGTCCGGCAATTACTCCATCACCATTGATACGTCAGGCCCGGCGACCCCAGCCATCACAGGCATCTCGAACGACACTGGTGTTGCTGATGGCATAACAGCTGACGCGACTCTGCTTATCAATGGTAGTGGCGGAGCTGACAGCAGAATTACGGTCTTCCTTGATGGCGCTGCTATCGGAACCACGAATACTACTGCTGCTGGCAGCTGGACGTTTGATTACTCCGACGTAGAGCTTGCTGAAGGCACTTATCAGCTGACGGCGCAGGCAGAAAGTCTCGCAGGACTCACAAGCCCACTGTCTGTGGTTTACCCGCTGATCATTGACCAGACCGCTCCGGATGCGCCGGTTGTGACTTCTGTTTCAGAAGACACGGGCGTAGCAGGCGATCAGGTGACCTCAGACGCGACACTGGTACTCAATGGTACGGCAGAAGCGGGGGCCGATCTCGATATTCGTATTGATGGCGCTCTGGTCGGTATGGTCAAGGCTAATGGTACTGGCGAATGGACGCTTGATTATTCGGATGTTGCTCTGGCGGATGGAACGCATCAGGTTACGGCAATAGCAACAGACACCGCTGGAAATCAGAGTGTTGAGTCTTCTGAGCTGACGCTGATCATTGATACAGAGGCGCCTGACACCCCGATACTGAGCGGTATTCTTGAGGATACCGGTGCGTCAGCCGCCGACGCTGTCACTTCAGATAATGTGGTTGTCTATGTGGGCACCGCCGAAGCGGGCAGCCATGTTGAAATCCTGCTGGATGGCAGTTCACTCGGCTCGACTCAAGCGGATGAATCCGGGCAATGGCAGTTTGATAGTGCGCCGCTGGAATTGGCCGATGGTACCTACCAGGTCATAGCCCGAAGCCGTGACCTCGCTGGGAACGAAACTGACAGTCAGCCGCTGCAATTGGTGATTGATACCACGGCGCCAGTGCCTGCGACGGTCACAGGCATCAGTGAAGATACAGCGACACCGAATGATCGTGTTACGGCGGATAACGAGCTGGTGATTTCCGGTTCTTCGGAGCCATTCAGCGAGATTGAAGTCTTTATCAATGGCATACCGGCTGGGATCGTGTCAGCCGACGACACAGGGCTGTGGCAGCTGGATTACACCGACGTCGCCCTGACGGATGGCGAATATCAAATCACAAATCAGGTCACTGACCTGGCGGGCAATACCGGCGTTGTTTCAGCGCCTGTTCCGATCGAGGTCGATACGACCACGCCAGAAGCGCCTTCCATCACTGGAATTTCAGACGACACAGGTGTCGACAGCACCGACGGCCTGACGTCCGATAATCGCATAGTAATCAGCGGTGAAAGTGAGGCGGGGGCAGAGATTAATATCTACCGCGATGAGAGTCTGATTGGCAACGTTATCGCAAACGCCTCTGGCGAGTGGAGCCTTGATTACGGGCGGACCACGCTGGACGACGGTGAGTATTCATTGACGGCCACAGCGACGGATACCGCAGGAAACTTATCTGGGGTGTCTGAGTCGTTCGGCATTACTATTGATACTCTTGACCCGGCTGAGCTTTCGCTGACTCAGGATGGCACCACCATTGTGGATTACACACCGGAACTCTCCGGTGACGCCGAGGCCGGAACGCTGATCAAAGTGTCTGTGAACGGTAACGAGTATGAAACTACCGCGGATGCTGCGGGTAGCTGGAGTCTTACTGTTACCGATGCGTTGGATAACGGAAGCTATCCAGTGACCGTCGTCTCTGAGGATGGGGCAGGGAATACTCGCGAGATCAGTGGTGAAATCACCATTGAAGTGCTGGTCAGCGCTGACAATTCATCCACCTCTGCAACGCCTTTGTCGGTTGCTGCCGATGGTTCTTCTGCATCAGTAATCACGGTCACTGTCCGCGATACAGCAGGCGATGTCGTTACTGAAGTGCCTGCGGAATTTTCTACAGACCTGGGGACGCTCTCTGCCGTCACTGATCAGGGCAATGGCGTTTACAGCGTCGAACTGACGTCACTGTTCGAGGTGGGCACTGCGACCGTATCCATCACTGCTGCAGGAGAAGCTCTGACACCAGTCATGATCGAGTTCTTTGCTGCCGACGGTGATGGCGATGGCCTGACCGACCTTGATGAAGACAGGAATGGCGATGGCGATCCAACCAACGACGATCTGGACCGCGATGGCACACCAGACTACCTTGATGACGACGATGATGGTGATGGCCGCACGACGGAAGAGGAAGACGTCAACGGTGATGGCGACCCAACGAATGATGACAGCGACGGCGATGGAATCCCTGACTATCTCGACCGTGATGACGACAGTACTGATGGCACCAACGACAGTGACGGCGATGGCATCCCGGATACTGTTGAATGTCCGGACGGAATTCCTTGTCAGGACAGCGATGCGGACGGCACTCCCGACTACATGGATGAGGACGACGACAACGATGGCATCTCTTCTGCTGAAGAAGGCGGCGATCGTGATACCGATGCAGATGGAGTGCCGGACTTCCGTGATGAAGACGACGACAACGATGGCATCCTGACACGCGACGAAGATCTGAACGACGACGGTGACTTCATCAACGACGATCAGGACGGGGATGGCATACCAGCCTATCTTGATCCGAATGATGCAGATGACAGCTCAGCAGGTGACAGTGACGATGACGGTATTCCAGATGATATCGAATGCGCTTCCGGTTACCCGTGCACTGACACTGACAGCGATGGTATCCCTGATTTCGCCGACTCCGATGATGATGGCGATGGTATTCCGACTCTGAGCGAAGGTTCAGATCGTGATACCGATGGCGACGCAACCCCGGATTACCTGGATCGTGATGATGATGGCGACGGAATTGCTACAGCTGACGAAGATAACAACACCGATGGCGATGCGAATCCAGCAACGACAGCGGGGCCGGATGCCGATAACGATGGTATCCCAGCGTATCTTGATCCCAACGATAGCCTGACCGCAGCACCGGGCGATGCCGACGATGACGGTATTTCCGACAATCGTGAGTGTTCTTCTGGCCTGCCATGTCGCGACAGTGATAACGATGGCCGTCCGGACTATATGGATTCTGACGACGACAACGACGGGATTCCTACCCGTAGCGAAGGCGCTGAAACGGACTCCGATGGCAATGGTGTCGAAGACTATCTCGATAATGACGATGATGGTGATGGCATCCTCACACGCGATGAAGATGCGGATACGGATCTTGATGGTAATGCAGCAACGAATCCCGGGCCGGATGCGGATAATGATGGCATTCCCGCGTATCTCGATCCTAATGACGGCGAAGCCGGAGTAGGTGATTCGGATGGCGATGGCATTCCGGACAACACCGAGTGTGGCACCGCTCTGCCGTGTCAGGATACGGATTTCGACGGTATTCCAGATTTCCGCGATGAAGACGACGATGGGGACAGCATCCCGACTGCTCAGGAAGCGCCGGGGCGTGATACCGACGGAAATAATATCCCGGATTACCTCGACGCGGATGACGATGGCGATGGCATTCCAACACCGATGGAAGATGCGAACACCGACCTCGATAATAATGCGGCGACCAATGCTGGCCCCGATGCCGACGGTGATGGCATTCCAGCTTATCTCGACGCCAATGACGGTGTAAGCACATCACCGGGTGACGGCGATGGCGACGGGATTCCAGACGGTATTGAGTGTCCGACGGGTATTCCATGTGTTGATCGTGACTTCGATGGCGTCCCGGATTACATGGATGGGGATGATGATGGCGACGGCATACCAACGGCCGACGAAGATGCGGACCTGGATGGTGACGGTAACCCGGCAACTAATCCTGGGCCTGATGGTGACGACGATGGCGTACCTGATTATCTCGACCCTGACAGTACCGATGATGACGGCGATGGCCTGACCAATCTGGAAGAAGACGCCAATGGTGATGGTAATCCGGACAACGATGACCTCGATCGCGACGGAGTTCCTGATTACCTCGACCCTGACGACGATGGTGATGGTCGCACGACGCTGGAAGAAGATCTTAACGGTAACGGCGACCCTCGTGATGACGATGCTGATGGTGACGGCATTCCGGCCTATCTGGACCCGAACGACGAACTGAACGGTTCGCCGGGCGACGCTGACGAAGACGGCATCTTTGACGATATTGAGTGTGACACCGGGTTCCCATGTCGTGATACCGACGGTGATGGTCTGCCTGACTACCTCGATAGTGATGACGACAACGATGGCGTACCAAGCAGTATTGAAGGTTCTGATCGCGATACTGATAACGATGGGATTGCGGACTTCCGCGATGCGGATGACGACGGCGATGGTGTGAACACTCGTAGCGAAGACGACGACACCGATGGCGACGGTAATCCATCGACTCAGGCTGGCCCTGACTTCGATGAGGATACAATCCCCGCGTATCTCGATCCGAACGACAGCGACACCAGCGGTCCGGGCGACAGCGATAATGACACCCTGTCAGATCTGGCCGAGTGTCAGGCTGGAGCACCATGTGAAGACTCTGATCAGGATGGTCAGCCGGACTATAACGACCCGGATGATGATAATGATGGTCGTCTGACTGTTGACGAAGATCCAAACGCGGATGGCAACCCGGCGAACGATGACACCGACGGCGATGGCACCCCGGACTATCTGGATCGCGATGATGATGGCGACGGTATCCCATCCGACGAAGAAGGTAACGGTGATGCCGATAGCGATGGTATTCCGGACTACCTCGACCCGGATGGCAGCACAGCGTCAGGAACCGGTGGCGACTCGGATGGCGATGGTATCAACGATATCACGGAGTGTCCGACTGGTATCCCGTGTCGTGACACTGATGGTGACGGCACACCTGACTACGCGGATGACGACGATGACAACGACGGGCGTCCAACTATTGAAGAAGGGCCAGTTCGCGATACTGACGGTGATGGCATACCGGATTACCGCGATGAAGATGACGATAACGACGGGTTCAACACCATAGACGAGGGCACTGGCGACAGTGACGGCGATGGTATTCCGGATTATCTCGATCCATCCGCGGGTGACTCAGACGAAGATGGGGTGCCTGATGGTGCCGAGTGTCCGGACGGTGTTCCGTGTCGTGATACAGACGCAGATGGTATTCCGGACTATCTCGACGAGGACGACGACGGCGACGGTATTCCTTCAATTGAGGAAGATCTGGGTGCTGATGGTAATCCGGTCAATGATGACACCGATGGTGATGGCCAACCGGATTACCTGGATCGCGATGACGACAACGACGGTGTACCGACGGATGAAGAGTTGGGTCTGGATGCTGATAATGATGGTATTCCTGACTACCTTGATCCGGATGACAGCAATGAAGCCATGACCCCGGACGGCAGTGGTGACAGCGACCGCGATGGCGTCAGTGATGCACGCGAATGTCCGACAGGTCTGCCTTGCCCGGATAGTGATGGCAACGGTGCCCCGGACTATCTGTCCGAGGATGACGACGGTGACGGTATCCCAACGGTAGATGAGGACCGTAACGGCGACGGTGATCCGTTGAACGACGACACCGACAATGACGGACGTCCGGACTACCGTGATCCGGATGACGACGGCGATGGTGTTCCGACCGCAGAAGAAAATGAAGGCGATAGCGACTTTGATGGTATTCCGGATTATCTGGACCCGTCAGGCGGTGACTCGGACCGTGATGGCATCAGTGATGCTGTTGAGTGTCCGGGGCTGATTCTCTGCTGGGACAGCGATGGTGATGATTTGCCGAACTTCCGCGACCCGGACGATGATGGCGATGGCGTTTCGACGGCATTTGAAGATGCAGACGGCGACGGTAATCCTCGTAATGACGATACCGATAATGACGGTATTCCTGATTACCTCGACCCTGATGACGACAACGATGGCATCCTCACCGTCGAAGAAGGTGGCACTGGCGACGTCGATGACGATGGCATTCCTGACTACCGTGATCCGGACAGCAACAATGCTGCTGGCATGCCGGATGGTTCGGGCGACTCGGACGGTGATGGGATCAGTGACCGTCAGGAATGTGGTACCGGCGCTGTGTGTGCGGACTCCGATGGCGATGGTACGCCAGATTACATGCAGGTACCGGATGCCGAACAGGCCCCTGAGCTGGTGGAGAATATCGTACCGGGCAAAGGTGAAGTGAATGCATCACTGCCAGGCCTTGGTAGTCAGAGCTTGCTCTGGGTACTGCTCGGCCTGCCGCTGGTGGTGCTGCGCCGCAGAGCAGAACGGCACAAACGGGCTTTTTTAAAGCCCACAGTGTCTCTGCTGGTTGGTGTGCTCGTGATGTTTGCACCCTTGGTATCACAGGCCTTCGAATCAGAAGAGTCGTATGTTGGGCTGGGGTTGGGCTTCAGTCGCCTGACGCCCGGAACCAGTGATAGCGTATACGATAACGTTGATGAGTCAGGCTTTGGTTTTCAACTTTTCGGTGGTTATCGTCTGAAAGACGACATCTCGGTAGAGCTTCACTACACCGACCTCGGCAACGCGGTTCTTGAAGATGGTGATACAGGAGAAGAGTCGGACTTCGGTTACAGTGCTCTGGGCGCTGCACTACACTGGTATCCTTGGCAAACCAGCTGGAACGGAAAAAATTCCCTGAACGCCTATCTCGAAGCTGGGCTGGCGTCGATTTCAACCGATTCTGACGTTGATTACAGCAAAGAAGCCTCAATGGCTCTGGGGCTGGGGATAGGGATTGAGTACAGCTTTAAAGACAGTTGGGCAGCGCGCATTTCTGGTCAGTCTTTCACCCGGGATGCTCATTTTGTCGGCCTTTCTATAATGAAACGCTTTGGCACCACCGAACCCGTTCCGCAACGCCGACCGGTGGTTAAGCCGCGTCCGCTGCCAAAGCCAGAACCGGTAAAAGCACCGGTGGTCATCATGGCAGACAGCGATGATGATGGTATCGTTGATGATATTGATGATTGTCCGGGTACGCCTTCGGGTATGTCTGTAAATCACCGCGGATGTTCGGTTCTGGATGCCCGGCTTGATGGTGTCTATTTTGCTAGTGGTTCTGCCGAGCTGACCCGTGGCGCAACGCGTACTCTCGAACAGGTCGCAGACACTCTGATGGAGTACCCGGACGCCCGTATCGAGATCGGTGCTTACACGGACTCACTGGGGGCCGCTGCAAACAATCAGCGGCTATCGGAGCGCAGAGCGAATGCAGTGATGCAATATCTGATTGATATGGGAATCAACCCCATGCGCTTAGAAGCCAGAGGTTACGGTGAAGAAGATCCAATCGCCAGTAACGACACCGCACAGGGCCGTGCAGCGAATCGCCGGGTAGAAATCCGGGTGATTAAATAGTCTTCAGTTTACGCGAACGGACATGCCAGTAAGGCATGTCCGCTCTCGCTTCATCTGATATTCTGTGCCTCAGACTTTGACGCAGGAACTATCATGTCCGCCATATCCGATCTTCTTCAGACTCTGGCTACAGAATTGCTCGCTCGCAACCTGAAACTTGTGACGGCAGAATCCTGCACGGGTGGCATGATTGCTGCCGCGTGTACCGATCTGGCCGGGAGTAGTCAGTGGTTTGAATGCGGTTTTGTTACCTACTCGAATACTGCTAAACAGCGTGACCTCGGTGTACCAGCAGAGATATTGAATGCACACGGTGCAGTCAGCGAAGCGACAGTAAAAGCTATGGTGGCAGGTGCAGCCCGCTTTGGGGACGTCAGTATTGCAGTCAGTGGCATTGCCGGGCCAGGTGGAGCCGTCGCGGGTAAACCCGTCGGGACAGTATGGATTGGCTGTGGCAGCGAGGCCGCTCAGAGGGTAAACCTCTTTCAGTTTGATGGTGATCGGGATGCTGTCCGCCAGCAGTCTGTCGCCAAAGCGCTGGAGATGTTATTGGGCTTCGTGAATGACTGCGACCAGTGAAACTCACATGACTGAAAAGTACTGAACAAATAACCAGTGTTTTGTTGACTTTAAAAAACGCTGTGATTAAATACTGGTTAAATCTACAGTAATCAAAGATTGCTGAACAATATTCCTGATTAACGACTGAATACGACCAAGGAACCGACCATGGATCAGAACAAACAGAAAGCTCTGGATGCAGCCCTGGGCCAGATAGAACGCCAGTTCGGTAAAGGCGCCATCATGAAAATGGGTGAGCAACCTCGTGAAGCGATTCCGGCAATCTCCACAGGTTCTTTGAGTCTGGATATTGCGCTTGGCATTGGCGGCCTGCCAATGGGACGTATTGTAGAAATCTACGGTCCGGAGAGTTCCGGTAAAACCACTATGTGTCTGTCTGCCATGGCTCAGGCGCAAAAAGCAGGTAAAACCGTCGCTATTATCGATGCCGAACACGCGTTAGACCCTCTGTATGCCGAAAAGCTGGGTATCGACCTCGATAGCCTGCTGGTCTCACAGCCGGATACTGGCGAGCAGGCATTGGAAATAACGGATAGTCTGGTACGCTCTGGCGCGGTTGATGTCATCGTTGTTGACTCGGTTGCCGCTCTGACGCCAAAAGCCGAGATTGAAGGTGAGATGGGCGACAGCCACGTTGGTCTGCAGGCACGTCTGATGTCTCAGGCGCTGCGTAAAATCACGGGTAATGTTAAGAATGCTAACTGTCTGGTGATCTTCATTAACCAGATCCGTATGAAAATCGGTGTAATGTTCGGCAGCCCTGAGACTACGACTGGCGGTAACGCTTTGAAATTCTACTCTTCTGTTCGCCTGGACATCCGTCGCACGGGTTCAGTGAAACAGGGCGATGAAATCGTCGGTAACGAAACCCGCGTCAAAGTTGTTAAGAATAAGGTATCGCCGCCGTTTAAGCAGGCCGAATTCCAGATCATGTATGGCAAAGGTATTTACCATATGGGTGAAGTGATCGACCTGGGTGTGAAATGTGGCATTGTTGAGAAATCGGGTGCCTGGTACAGCTATCAGGGCGATAAGATCGGCCAGGGTAAAGCGAATGCGTCACAGTATCTGGAGGATCATCCTGAAATGGCTGCTGATATCGAAGGTCAGATCCGTGCGCAGCTTTTGAATGTACCTTCAGAACAACCAGAGTCTGAGGATGCAGAAGCCGAAGCCTGATCCGCTTGATTATGCTGGACTGAAACACGCGGCGGTAGATCTGCTCTCCCGCCGTGATTACTCCCGCCGCGAACTGTGGCGGAAGCTCTCTCCAAAGGCAGCCTCTGCCGACGATCTTGAACAGGTATTAGACGAGCTTGCCGAACGGAAATGGCAGTCTGACGAGCGTTTCGCCTCTATGTTTGTTCGCTCCCGTGCATCACGTGGGGTTGGGCCAGTGCGTCTCAAGCAGGAGTTGCGAGAAAAGGGCGTCGATAGTGAAACAGCCTGTTCTGTGTTTGAAGAATCCGATGAAAACTGGCAGGAAAAGGCGCTTGAAGTGGCCCGGAGAAAGGCTCGCTCTATCGGTTATGATCACCCTGATTTCAAACTGAAGCTCTGGCGCTTTATGTCATATCGCGGCTTCAGCAGCGATCAGATCAGTGCTGCAGTCGATACCTTACTGCGCGAAAGCTCCGAGTAAATAAGTTTATACGCGTAAATTCGTGCCTAACCGGGCAGTGTCGCCTCAGTCTATTGACTCACATGGCGCAGGTACGGAACATTCAAGGCTGGCAGAAAAAGAACAAATGTTAACTGTCTGATTGTTCATAGGATTCGAATGTTGGGGAAGGATATGGCGCCGACTGCTCAGGTCGATATTGTACTGGTACAGCACCTGCTGAATTACTGGAACGGCCGCGGCGTGGATATGAATCAACTATGGCCTATCCTGCGGATAGACCCGGAATTACCACTTCCAAGGTGGGTTGATACAGATCGTGTTGCAGATGCATACGACTTTGTCGCGCGTTTTCTTGATGACGAGTTGCTGGCGTTTGACCTCGGTATCTATATGGCGCGTCGTGAGATGCCACTGCAACGCTTGCTTCGTTGTGCGCCTTCGTTGCGTAAAGGTATCGAGGCGCTGATTCCGTACGTGTATCTGTCGACAGGAAGTCTGCGCTATGAAATTGATTCCTCCCAAAGTGACATAGTATTGATTTCAGTAGAGCGTCATCCTGAAAGGCATGTGTCGCCACTGCAGTTATCTGCTGCCGTGGTTATCATGGCCGGTGTCTGCCGGGATGCGTTAGGCGATAGTTTTGAACCTGAAGACCTCTGTATGCATCTTCCGCAGAGCGAAATTGCCGATGCAGCGAAAGCAGCGGATATCACCGGAATACAGGTTGCTGAGACTGAAGGCTTCTACATGCTTGAGATCAGTCAGGTCGCCTGGAATCGTGATGGACCAGATCCTCAGCCGGTGCTTTTCAAAAGTGTTCAACGTGAGCTGATCCGTCAGGATCAGAGGTTCCGCGAGCATCTGGCGCTTTATTCTGAATTAAAAGATATTCTGGAAATGTGCCTGATCCGGAGAAATGTATCCCAGGAGGGGGTCGCTGATCAGTTGGGTATCAGTGTGCGAAATCTCCAACGCCGATTGCGCGCTTTGGGTACAACTTACCAGAACTTATTAGACGAGGCGCGTCAGGGGCTTTCGATGAAGCTCATCTGCGAGGGCGATATGCCGCTCTATGAGGTGGCCTACAAAGTGGGTTATACGGAGCCGAGCGCCTTTTACAAAGCCTTCAGGCGCTGGACAGGTTCAACGCCCGGCGATTACCGCGAGGCGTATCTCTCAACGGTTAATGCAATTTCAACCGAGGACGAATAACTTTATTGATGTGTCCAACCAGGGTAAGCAGCAGGGTATGCCAGTACCCGTGTAATGCTACCTGGTGCAGTCGATAGAGTGACACGTAGACCAGGCGTGCTAAGCGTCCCTCAATCATCATTGAACCTTTGGTCAGGTTCCCCATCAGGCTTCCAACTGTGCTATAGCGGCTCAGGGACACCAGAGAGCCTTTGTCTTTATATACAAACTCAGGCATCGCTTTGCCTTTGTGTCGCGCACTCAGGGCTTTTACCAGATGAGATGACTGTTGATGCGCAGCTTGCGCACGTGGAGGCACAGGCTTACCTGTTGCTTTATCAATAACACTGCAGCAATCGCCAAGTGCAAAAATGCTCTCGTCTTCAGTCTGCAGGCTATTATTCACGACTAACTGGTTTGCACGATTTGTTTCGAGACCGAGTTCTTTCATGAACTCAGGGGCTTTTACGCCTGCTGCCCAGACACGGATAACGGCTGGAATATGTTCGCCCGATTTATTCACAAACCCTGAATCAGTGACTTCAGTGATCATGGTTGAGGTCATGACTTCAACACCGAGTGACTCAAGTTCCCGGGTAGCTGCTGCAGATAACCGTGGCGGAAGAGCCGGTAAAATACGGTCTCCGGCTTCTATTAAGCGAACCTTAAGCTGCTCTGGAGAGACGTTTTTAAGGCCGTATGAGGCCATTACTTCAGCTGTGTTATACAACTCCGCTGATAGTTCCACGCCGGTTGCGCCAGCCCCCACGATAGCGACTTCCAGTGGACGTGGCTCCTCCAGATTGCTGCAGCGCAGGAACTCGTTCAGCAGCAACTTATGGAATCGTTCAGCCTGATCTCTGCTATCCAGGAATATGCAGTTCTGTGCCGCCCCCTGCGTACCAAAGTCGTTCGTTACGCTGCCTAATGCAATAACCAGGGTATCGTAGTCAACGGTACGCTCAGGCAGTACTTCCTTCCCGTCTTCATCAAGCATTGCTTCGAGGACGAGCGACTTTTTCTGACGGTTAAGTCCGCTCATTCGTCCTATCTGAAAATGGAAACCGTGTTTTTTGCCGTGGGCGCGGTAGTTCAGTTCATCGATCCCCGAATCCAGTGCGCCAGTAGCGACTTCGTGCAGTAATGGCTTCCAAAGATGAGTTGGTGTGGCGTCAATTAACACAACCTCGGCTTTTCTCTTTCGACCGAGTTTACGCCCGAGCTGTGTGGCCAGTTCCAGTCCACCTGCGCCACCGCCGACTATGACGATTCGTTGCATGGGGTACTCCCTATAAATGAAATTGGCGGCATTATACGGCGAATCGCACAAAAAGTCGGAAATTTATGGCGGCTTAGAACCCCCTCTCCTTTAGGTCAAAGAGGGGGGAACCTTCCGCACATGAGATGGATCAGGCGGGGTTGGCTTCGAAATGGCCTATGAGGCGAGCAGAAACTTCCGCCGGTTTGTCGTGCGCGAGCCAG
>NZ_DDKU01000045.1:0-5661 GCF_002339775.1 Thalassolituus sp. UBA2590 | reverse complement strand
GTGCTGACGACTACATCCCCAAGCCATTCTCTCCACGCGAACTGGTTGCTCGTCTGAAGGCCGTATTGCGCCGGGCAACCCCACCGGGCGTCGAGGAAACCATCGAAGTTAATGGCCTGATTCTAGACCCCGTATGCCACCGAGTGATGGCCCACGACAAAGCGGTTGATGTGGGCCCTACCGAGTACCGACTACTGCAATTTTTTATGACACACCAGGAGCGTGCTTACTCGCGCTCTCAACTTCTGGATCAGGTCTGGGGTGGCAACGTTTATGTCGAAGAACGCACGGTGGATGTGCATATCCGTCGTCTTCGCAAGGCGCTGGGCCAGTCGCATGAGCAGCTGATTCAGACAGTTCGCGGTACCGGTTACCGCTTTTCAACCAAAGCGTCCTGATCATGCCGGGCTGGCGTCAGGAGCTTAAACGGCTCCTGCTTCTGCTAGCCGTTGGCCTGAGCGGGCTCTGGTGGAGCCCCTGGCCGTTCCTGCCTCTGGCAGTAATCAGTCTGCTGATTCTGTTCTGGCATCTACGTCAGGCCATCCGCATGAAGCACTGGTTGACCCGTTACGAATCTCAGGAAGCTCCGGCCACCAGCGGTATCTGGCAGGATCTCATCAAACTCAGCTTGCGCCCAACCAAGCGTAGCCAACGCTATCGCCATAAATTACAGGCGCTGTTTGATCGGCTTCAGGATTCCACCTCCGCTCTGCAGGAAGGCATCATCATGGTGGATCGCCATGGCAATCTTGAATGGTGGAACCGCTCTGCAGGAAAGATGCTGGGACTGCGTGACCCGATCGATATCAACCAGCCCATCACCAACCTGATACGTGCACCTGAGTTCACGGCCTATTTCTCGAGGGGCGAGTTCGATACCCCACTGGAGCTGAACTCACCGATTGCCAAAGACATGTGCCTGTCTCTGAATATTACGCCGTTCGGCCGCAACGAGCGCCTGATTGTCGCTCATGACGTCAGCCGTCTGCGGCAGCTCGAGCAAATGCGCAAAGACTTCGTCGGTAACGTCAGCCATGAACTGAGAACGCCCCTTACGGTCATTCAGGGTTACCTTGAAACCTTTGAAGATATTATCCCAGAGCGGGCCCGGCGCATGCTGACACAGATGCAGGAGCAGGCTTCACGAATGGATTCATTAGTGCGCGACCTGCTCGCCTTGTCGCGCCTTGAGAATGGGGCACACGACCCCAGGACGAGTGTTGATGTCCTCACACTGCTGGAGCAGATCACAGAAGAAGCTATCGCGGTGTCCGCAGGACAACACGACATACGCCTGAACATAGAAAGCGACGACAGCCTCAGCGGCTATGAGCACGAGTTACGCAGTGCGTTCACCAACATTATCATTAATGCAGTGAAATACACTCCCTCCGGGGGTTCCATCCATATTCGCTGGTATCGGGACGGGGAGAGTCTGTGCCTGGAAGTGAAAGACTCGGGTATCGGCATTGAAGAACATCACCTCCCGCGCCTGACCGAGCGATTTTATCGCGCCGATCCAAGCCGCAGTAAAAACACCGGAGGCACGGGGTTAGGTCTCGCGATCGTAAAACATGTGCTACTACGCCACGCTGGCAACCTGCTGGTCACCAGCGACTACGGGAAAGGAAGCTGCTTTACCGCCTGCTTCGAAGCGCCTGTTCACCTTCCGGCATCAGCGGACTTTCGCAATGAAACGCGAAAGCACGGCTAATTTATCTTCGTCGTCATCCACAAACCGGATAAGCATCTGAATTGTCTCGGCTTCTGGGTGCGGCTCCTGAGCCTGCATCATGCGGACATAGCCATTGATACGCGCCACATCGCCTGAATCCTGATCAACAATATCGGCAACCGCAGGTTCCAACAGCGCAGGCAGGGCGCCATCTCTGCGGAATACGCCGATCATTTCCTGCAGATTAATGTCCTTCAGTACCAACTTGGCAGAGCTACCCGAACCGAAACGAACACTCGCTACCCCCCTTGCCTTGGACTTAGGCTTAGAAGCCGGGGCAGCTTCTGGAGAGGAGGAACCTCCCATAAGTACGCTCGCACCGCCCATATCCTGAGCTACCGGTTTGCCCGCACCTTTACCACCAGAGGCATCGCCACCAGCAGGTTTACCCATCAGAACATCTGCTGATTGCTGTCCGGGCATTCCCTTGAACGCAGGTCCCTCACCCGGCTTCACGCCAAGATGCTTGGCAACAACTTTAGAAACCTTGGCGACGAAATTTTCCCGTGTGAAAGGCTTGCCGATGTAGTCCGAAACTCCAGACTGCACAGCCTTAACGACGTGATCACGATCACCACGACTGGTGATCATCATAAAAGGGGTTTTCTTGTAACGCTCATCAGATCTCATCCACTCGAGAACCTCGATGCCCGACATCTCAGGCATCTCCCAGTCACACAGGACGAGATTAATTTCACGTTGATTCATCACAGTCACGGCCTTACGACCATCGACCGCTTCATTAATCTCACAGCCGGGATAGGTATCCCTGACTGCTTTTTTTACCAGGTCGCGGACGAACGCTGCGTCATCAACGACCAGAACCCTCAGTTTCATCGTGCGTCAGCCTTGGAGTAACGTCTTCTGTTAACTCAGCATAGCTGCTTTTGCCAGAATCGCTGCCAAAGGGCATACGTTCCAGTCGCATCAGAGTCGCTCCAATCACGGCTGCAGGCATAATAAACAGGTTAACCACGGGCACAGTCAGCAGAAGCGCCACCAGCAAGCCAAACCCCATTACCGTCCATAAATCCTCAGCCAATCTCTCACGAACTTCTGCAAACGGCTTAGCATGGTTATCAAACGAAAGATCCATGTACTGAATCGCCATCATCCAGCCGCCAAACCAGAACCACAAGGGAGGAGCGACAAGCTGCCCGATACCGGGAATCCAGCCAAGTAGAAAAATACCGAGATAACGCGGCAGGTAGTACCCCACTTTAGTCAGTTCCCGCCCGAGGGTACGGATCGTCATTGCCGGAATGGATTCATCCGGAATCGAGTGCCCCTGCAAAGTTTCAACACGCTCAGCCAACAGGCCATTCAGCGGCCCCGCAATAATCATCAGGACGGCACTGAAGAAGTACACCAGTGACAACACCAGAAAGATGACGACCAGCGGCATCAGTATCCAATACAGAAAAGATAGCCATCCGGGTAACAGGTCAACCAACTGACCAATCCAGGCATCCAGCTGGCTGATGCCCCAGACACTGGCGAAGCCCATAACAATGATGTTCAGTAATAGTGGAAACGCCACGTAGCGACGCAGCCCGGGGGTTCTCAGGTTCTGAAAACCACGCCAGACATACTGCATACCGGTGAAAGGATTACCGCTCATGATTCCCTCGTGCATCTAAGAAAAGCCTTTTATACAATCCTCGCCCTTTGTTGACCACCCAGGAGTGCCGGACATGACCCCGGAACGCTACGACCGCATCCGTAAAACCCTTGAGATGCGCCAGCCGGACCTTACCGTCATTACGGACGAAGTGTATAAACCGCATAATCTTGCAGCCATTGCACGTACCTGCGATGCGGTTGGTATTCCCAAGATTCACTGCGTCTGGCCACGTGATCGTTACCGCCTGAAAACAGCCGCAACCGCCGGCTCATCCGACTGGATCGAGGTTCAGACTCACGCCGATATAGAAACCGGGATTCGTGAGTTACAGGACAAAGGCGTAAAAGTCGTAGCGGCTCACCTCACCGATCGCGCCATTGACTACCGCGATTATGACTTTACTCAGCCAACCGCCTTACTTATGGGCACTGAAAAAGAAGGCGTCAGTGATGTTGCCTCTGATATGGCTGACGAGCACCTGATTATCCCGATGCGGGGCATGGTGCAATCGTTCAACGTATCCGTGGCAGCGGCTATTATTCTCAATGAGGCTCATTACCAACGTCAGGCCGCGGGCATGTATGACGCACAACGCCTGCCGGATGAATGGTTTGATCGCTTACTGTTCGAATGGTGCCAGCCCAAGATTGCGCGCTTGTGCCGGGAAAATAATCTCAGCTATCCTGAGTTACGGGAAGATGGAGAGTTGGCAGACCCGCAAGGTTTTTCTGATCTGTACAATGCGCATAGGGCAGCCAAAAAGAAGGGGTGAAAGCCCTGACTTGAACAGATTGTTACAAAACAAAAAGTGCAACAAAGCGTACAGATCAGTAATATCGAACAATAGTGTTACTCAGCGTTTCTGAGTCAAAGTAACACTGTAAGTTATTCGCCCACCTATTTGTGCGATATATCTCACAAGCGGGTGGGAAATATAGGCATAACACTGTCTTAATCCCCGCACATCCCTCACAAGAAAAACCCAACTCTTTGTTTTTAAAAGAATTTTCTAGTAAGCACTGGCATTTGACGACACGACCTGTCGCAATAGTCACGTAACACGAACTCACAGTTTTGTTATCTTTAATTTCGCAGGACGCAAGGCGCTGATGGGATCAGCAAGCAGGATGCAGGATTCGGCAGGATCGCCGGGCAGGATGCACAGGGACGATACAGGAAGCGAAGGAATATTGTGGCCAGGAGGCCAACCAGGACGGTAGAGAGGATCTCGCTCAAGGACGATATACCAGGAAGGTATAGGGTGCTGTGGCGGTGAGGACAGGATGTCCTGGCCGCCCATTTAGCTCCCGGCCCATCGTAATGGCATCCCCCCATTTTCAGTTACCCCCAAGCTAGTTACTTCAAGCACTCTCACGACCGATACTCTTGGGTAACACGTTATGCGTTCAGTAACCCTGAAATCAGCTTAGTAACAGCATTTTTCCACTCATTAATTCCGCCTCTGGAACACCGGCCATATAGTGACACATATATCACTTAAAGCTCGTCAAATTTCCATCAACGACAGTACAAAAGGCAACCATCAGCATACTCACTGTTGTGGTGCTTACCCGAGGCTGTGCCATCCTGTATCTGTACAAAGATCACACCGGAAGAACAGTATGCCATCACCATCACTTAAGCTGCGCCTCGGGCAGCTACTTCTGAACCGACGCGCAATTACCCGTAAGCAGTTGGATGATGCACTTCAATACCAGAAAGAACACGCAGGAGCCAAACTCGGTGAAGCACTGATCGCTCTGGGCGCTATTGATGAAGGGTTACTCAAGCGCGTACTGCGCCAGCAGCGCTGGTTGCGCCCGTGCGCCACCTGCTTTGCACTTCTTTCACCTATGTCAGTGACCTACGCCTACGATCCCGAAGAGCACATGCTTTCTGCTCAGGACGAAGCTGCAACCTACTGGTACCTGCAGGGAGAAGAACAGCAAAGCTACAACGAGTCAGAACAGGCTATGCGAATTCTTTCGACCGCGTACGATCTGTACAAAGGTGAACCACAAGCCGGTGAATGGCGCTACAGTCTGAGTGAGACAGATAACAGCGAGGGCTATCAGGTCGAAGTGAAGGTTTTTTTCTGAGAGCAGAACAATCCGGAAAACAGAATGCTGGAAAAGAAAAAAGCCCGTACATCCGTACGGGCTTTTTTGTATGGTGCCGGCACCAAGAGTCGAACTCGGGACCTACTGATTACAAGTCAGTTGCTCTACCAACTGAGCTATACCGGCTTAGAAAGATCAGAATTTTACATCAATAATTTCAATGTTGGAAGTTGGTCTATTGA
>NZ_DDKU01000037.1:4093-7971 GCF_002339775.1 Thalassolituus sp. UBA2590 | reverse complement strand
CCGACTGAGCTATCGGGGAACATCAAGCAAGTGGTGCGCATTATGTCAGGATCTTTTTTTCTGTCAATACAATAATGCGCAAAATTATGATTTTTATAGAGTTTTTATGACTCAGAGTATCCGTTAGGGTTAGAGCTCTGCCAGTGCCAGGTGTCTTTAACCATAGCGGCGATGTCGAGTTCAGTTTCCCATTGAAGTATCTGCTTCGCCTTGGTCGCGTTTGCATAGCATGCTGCGACGTCTCCTGGGCGACGTGGGGCTATTTCGTACGGTACGGGCGTGTCGTTGACTTCAGAGAATGTGTTCACAAGTTGCAGCACGCTGGTGCCGTTGCCTGTGCCCAGGTTAATCGCTTCTACGCCAGTTACAGCTTCACTGCTGAGTAAGTTATCAACGGCTTTCACGTGACCTTTTGCAAGATCCACGACGTGAATGTAATCACGTACTCCTGTCCCGTCGATGGTGTCGTAGTCGTCGCCAAACACCGAGAGTTTTTCTCTTCTGCCGACCGCTACCTGCGAAATGTAAGGCATCAGATTATTGGGAATATCTTTAGGGTCTTCGCCAATTAACCCCGATTTATGTGCTCCGACAGGGTTGAAGTACCTGAGCAGTATAACGGCCCATGGTTGTTCAGCATTACTGAGACGGTCGGCTTCAGGCAGGTCGCGGAGCATCTCTTCGATGATGAGCTTTGAGCGTCCATAGGGGTTGGTCGCCGACAAGGGCATGTCTTCCGTTAATGGAAGCTTTTCTGGATCGCCATACACTGTCGCTGAGGAGCTGAAGACCAGGTTTTTTACACCGGCTTTCTCCATTTCCTGGCATAGAGTGATAGTGCTCCCAAGGTTGTTGTCATAGTATGCCAATGGCATCTGGCAGCTTTCCCCAACGGCCTTCAGGCCAGCGAAGTGAATGACTGCCGCAATGCTGTGTTGGCTGAAGATACTTGCTAACAAAGCCGGATCACGAACATCACCTTCAACGAAAACAGGCGCTGTTCCGGTGATTTTTTTTACACGATTGAGGGCTTCAGGTGAGCTATTGCTCAGGTTGTCGATAACGACCACATTGTAGCCGGCTTCGATCAGTTCAACGCAGGTGTGACTTCCAATATAGCCAGCACCACCGGTGACCAGAATTGTTTTACTCATATCAATCCTTCGCTATTCGTGAAAATACCGCACCTTTCTGGCCGCGATATTTTGCATTCTCTCGTTTGTTGTAAGGACGTTGTGCGGGACTGCTCAAGGTCTCGAATGACATAGCACAGATAACCATTTCGGGCCTGAGCGCGAGTGGAAGCTTGCCATTGTTATAAAATTCGAGAACGATCTGTCCCTCCCAGCCTGGATCAATTCGGCCAGCGGTGACGTGGACCATCAGGCCTAGGCGTGCGAGTGAAGAGCGGCCATCGAGCCAGCCAACGAGGTTGTCTGGAATACTGACAGACTCCATAGTGGCGCCCAGAATCAGTTCGCCAGGGTGGATATAAAGAGCTTCATCCTTCGGAATTTCGATCTCTTTGCTCATGATACGATCGATATCGCGATTGAGCTGATCGCGGTCTCCCGACAGGTCCAGGTGGGTGACCGAGTTGTTATTAAACACTCGAAAACGGTGATCCAGGCGCAGGTCGACACTGATTCCAGCAATTGCATCATGCCCGGGTGGTGGGTCGATGATGATATCGCCAGAGGCAATTTTCTGTTCGATGTCTACATCGCTGAGTCTCATTGTTTGGCCTCGTTATTGCGCACTGTTGTCTGAAAGTTCAGCCTGGTGCTGCGGGTAATGTACTTTAGTCGCTTGAATCTGGTAGCGGAGCTTACCGTCTTTTTTATCACGCAAGCGGATCAGTGGGTAGCCAGGAGAATCGGCTAGCCAGGCATACACTTCTCGCTTCTTGCTGTCGCGTACCTGCTCGATCTTGATCGCGTCGAATGTTCCCGCTTTGATTTTAATTTCTTCTTTTCCAACTACGCGGAAGCGGAAGGGTTTCGTTTTTGACTTTTCAAAAACAGGTAAGGTGAACTCTGTATTACCTTTCGCTACCTCTATGCTCGCTTGCAGCATGTAGGTCAGGTTGTCCTGAATACCTTCCTGCCAGTGATCATCACGTTTCCGGTCTTTCTCCAGGTCTTCAATGCTTTCGGCATCTGCAACAAAGTGCAGGGTGCGGTCGGGTTCGTCGATCATCCCCGAGGCACGATAGCTGTAGTTGACGGGTATAATCTGATTGTCTTTGTAGATGAAATCACTGGTCTCCCGCAGTGATGCAATGCTTGCCTCTGCATCAAAGTCTACCCGCCAAAGGTTATCTGAGCGTTGTTCCAGTGTACGTGTTGCGTCGATATCGAAGCTGAACCACCCAATACGGTATTCACTTGTGTACTCAACAGAATAGGGCGTTAGTGTTTGGGGAGTCTGAGCTTCGGATTCATCTGATACTGCAGAATTAGGTGTGATGGTGGCACATACGGCGACCAGAATGCTGGTCAGCTGCTTGCGGAGTAGGCCTTGAATCATGGTGCCGTCCTGTCGTTGAAAGGTCTCTTATGAGACCTCGGATTATCCTTCCAGTTTCACACCTGTGTCTGGCATTGGTTTGCCATCGAAGGTAGCGAGGCCTGACACCATCTCCAGTCGGCCTTCGACAAACCATTTTACAGCGATGGGATAGATAATATGCTCTTGCAGCTGGACGCGTTTCCGAAGAGTTTCTTCGGTATCGCCGTCCATTACCGGTACGACCGCCTGAATAACGTTGGGGCCGTCATCCAGTACTTCAGTCACAAAGTGCACCGTGACGCCATGCAGGTCATCGCCGGCTTCGAGAGCCCGGCGGTGAGTGTGCAATCCCTGATATTTAGGCAGCAGAGAAGGGTGAATATTGAGCATTCGGCCTTCATAGCGGCGCACAAGATCGGGAGTGAGGATTCTCATAAAGCCCGCGAGAACGACCAGGTCAGGTTGGTAGTCGTCGATGGTGCGCATCAGAGCGACGTCAAACTCTTCTCTGGAAGTGAAGCCACGGTGATCGATGACACTCACGTCCAGATCGCGGTCGCGGGCTTTCTGCACACCCGCGGCCTCTGGTTCGTTACAAATCACGCCAGCGATTTCTGCATCGATTGCGCCACTCAACACCTGATCGGCAATGGTCAGCATATTGCTGCCACTGCCTGAAATCAGAATAACGATGCGTGGCTTTTCTACTTCTCCAGTAGGATAGCGTGACGTTACGTCGTTCATGCACGGTTTCCTGTGAACTGAACAGCGTCTTCATCGCCATTGAGTTCCTGGATTTCACCGATGATCCACGACTGTTCACCTTCAGCGTTGAGAAGAGCGATGGCTGCGTCTGCTTTCTCTTCTGGCAGCGCGATGATCATGCCGACACCACAGTTGAAGGTTCGGAACATCTCGCGCGTTTCCACGTTGCCGTTACTCTGCAACCAGGTGAAAACTTCAGGCCATTGCCAGCTATTGGTATCAATGACAGCCTTGGTACCCTCTGGCAGAACGCGCGGAATGTTTTCCTGGAAACCACCGCCGGTGATATGAGACAGAGCGTGGACGTCTGAAGCATTGATCAGCTTGAGAAGAGATTTAACGTAAATCTTTGTTGGCGCCATCAGAGCATCAGCAACAGGCTGGCCGTCGAGGTCAGCTGCCAGATCGGCACCTGATACTTCAATGATCTTACGGATCAGAGAATAACCGTTTGAGTGAGGGCCGCTGGATGCAAGGGCGATCAGCTTATCGCCGGCCTGCACCTTGGTGCCGTCAATCAGGTCGTCTTTTTCGGCGATACCGACGCAGAAGCCAGCAAGATCGTAGTCTTCGCCTTCATACATGCCTGGCATCTCAGCAGT
>NZ_DDKU01000037.1:3600-3789 GCF_002339775.1 Thalassolituus sp. UBA2590 | reverse complement strand
ATACATGCCTGGCATCTCAGCAGTCTCGCCGCCTACCAGAGACGCTCCAGCCTGGGCGCAGCCCTCACCAATGCCTTCGACCACAGCAGCGGCCACGTCGACGTTCAGTTTGCCGGTTGCATAGTAGTCGAGGAAGAACAGAGGCTCCGCACCTGCGACAACGAGGTCATTAACACACATGGCAACCAG
>NZ_DDKU01000037.1:0-3296 GCF_002339775.1 Thalassolituus sp. UBA2590 | reverse complement strand
ATTAACACACATGGCAACCAGATCGATACCGATGGTGTCATGCTTGTTAAGGTCCATGGCAAGGCGCAGTTTCGTGCCCACGCCATCGGTTCCGGAGACCAGCACAGGCTGACGATAGCCCTGTGGTAGCTCGAAGAGGGCACCGAAGCCGCCAAGGCCAGCCATGACCTCCGGTCTGCGAGTGCGTTTGGCGACGCCTTTGATGCGGTCAACCAGTGCGTTACCAGCGTCGATATCGACGCCTGCGTCTTTGTAGCTCAGGGATTTTTGATCACTCATGCCGTCTGTCACAGGTAGTGGCTTATGAAAGGCGCGTATTCTAACGATTTGTCTGCCATCCTGCATCCCGCAAATAAAAACAAACTGCAGACTGTTTATCGGCGGGCTT
Organism: Thalassolituus sp. UBA2590; assembly: GCF_002339775.1. Lineage (NCBI taxonomy): Bacteria > Pseudomonadati > Pseudomonadota > Gammaproteobacteria > Oceanospirillales > Oceanospirillaceae > Thalassolituus > Thalassolituus sp. UBA2590. The sequence goes on along the minus strand of NZ_DDKU01000037.1, from coordinate 2,908 downwards.
CGTGGCACAATAGCCGCGGACACGAAAGACTGAGGGATAGTAGTGCGTCTTCTGACATTCCTAACAATATTTTGCATAAGCGTTTCAGCTTCCGCCGCGACAGTTAATAACCTCTATGATGTTGCGGTTCCTGTTGCAGATCAGACAGAAGAAAGCCGCAGTGATGCGATCGGCGGTGCTTTTCAGCGCATGTTAGTGCGCCTGTCGGGGACTGAGCAGGTGCTCGAGAATCCGGTTTTAATGGGCGAACAAGGCAATGCACAGAGTTATATGAGCAGCCTGCGTTATGAGCGTGGCAGTGAAGAGCAACTGTTGCTCAGCGTCACATTCATGGCCGGGCCGATGCAGAAGTTACTCGAGCGGGCGGCAGCGCCTGTCTGGGGTAGCTCACGACCACGCACCCAGATATGGTTGGCGGTGAACTCAGATGATGGGCGTACCGTCGTTGGGCCAGAAGAAAGTCAGTGGAAGTCAGCATTTGATGATGCCATGCGTAGCCGCGGCTTGCCCTGGATGTTCCCAGCCTGGGATCTCGAAGATCAGATGGCCCTGCCTGTTGCCAGTCTCTGGGGACTTTTTGAAGAAGACATCAATTCCGCAGCCGCGCGTTACTCCAGTGATGGCTATGTCGCAGGGCGTATCATGGCCCTCGGTAGTTCGTTCAGTTTCACTGGCTATATCAATCATGCAGATATTCGTCATTCCCTGTCAGTACAGGCCGACACTCCTGAATTGCTGGCATCAGGCGTTGCAGGTGAGATCGCTGAAAAGCTGTCAGAGCGCTACGCGGTCATTCCTCTCACCGGAATAGATAACAGTGAATTGATTCGCGTCACTGGTGTGACGACCTTTGCTGATTACCGGGCGTTGCTCGAGTACCTGAGCGCGAATGTCGCCGTCAGGGATGTTGTGGTCGTGGCGTCTGACCGGGATGAGGTCACTCTTGCGCTTGACCTGACCTCTAGCTGGTCGCAGGTGCTTGATAGCATGGCACTCGATAAGAAGATTACGGCAAACGAGGAGGGCGTCGCCTATGTCTGGCAGCGCTGAAGTCCGTAACAACGAGCCATCTCAGCTGACCCTACAGGTCGCACTCAGAGATGACGCCCGGTTCGCGAATTTTTACCCCGGAGTGAACCAACAGGTCCGGGATGCACTGCAAGGGCAGTGGACGACCGCCGGTGAGCCGTTTATTTATCTGTGGGGCGCTACCGGCTCTGGAGTCAGTCACCTTCTACAGGCAGCGTGCCATTACGCAGAAGGGATCGGACATCAAAGCATGTACCTTCCTCTTGCAGAGCTTAAAGACATAGGTCCGGGAATGCTCGAAGGCGTCGACCAGCTGCCTCTGGTCGCCATTGACGACCTGCAGGAAGTCATGGGGGATGCGGAGTGGGAAGAAGCGCTTTTTCACCTCTACAACCGCATACGCGACCGCCAGAGCCACTTGCTGATTGGCGCGAGTGCTCCACCGTCACAAGCAGGCGGCAAACTGCCGGATCTCGTATCCCGACTTAGCTGGGGGATCACCTATCAGGTTGAGACCCTATCGGACGAAGAGAAGGTACAGGCTCTGATTCTACGGGCTCGTCAGCGTGGTTTTGATCTTCTTGATGATGTTGCAGTGTTTATTATGAACCGCGGCCCGCGGGATATGGCAGGGCTGTGTCAGATACTTGATCAACTGGATCAGGCATCGTTGAAAGAGAAGCGAAAACTAACGATTCCTTTTGTGAAGTCAGAACTCGGCTGGTAGCTGCTGGTAGCGGGTTGAGGTTATTACGACAGATACAAAAACGGCGACCTGAGGTCGCCGTTTTTATTGGTTGCCTGAGTGATTTAACGCAGAGCAGTCATCCCAGGGGATGACATGCGCATGTAATCAAGCAGGATATTCCCAGTCTCAATCAGCATAGCGTCGGGCTCTTCATCGTCCTTTTCGTCCGACTTGGCTTTTTCTTCACCTTCTTCAGACTTTTCGTCTTCTTCTGGATCATCGAGTGAAGCCAGCTCGGGCATGCCCTTCGCTTTGCGGCGCTTGTTCTCAAGTGCCAGGCGTCGGCGGTCGTTCTCTTCCCGTTCTGCTTTGCGCTCTTCTTCGTTAAGAGAGACCTGGGTTTTATCCCGCATTTCAGAAACTAAGGCTTTTTGCTCGCGGACGAAGATAAAGTCGGGGTTGTCGCTGATGCGTTCCTCATGCAGTTCTTTCAGGCGTGAGAGTTTGCTGCGCACTGGGTTGCTCTTGGTCTCGCGTGCGGGCTTGATGGTATCCCACGGGAGTGCCTTCTCAAGCGCACTCTCACCGATTTTGTCTTTATCAAAGAGCGAAGGGAACATAATGTCCGGTATCACGCCCTGGTTCTGGGTGCTGTCACCTGACACGCGGTAAAATTTCGCCTGAGTGATCTTCAGCTGGCCCTCGGTCAGCGGGCGCAGTGATTGAACCGTCCCCTTACCAAAGGTCTGCCCACCGATGACCAGACCTCTGCCGTAATCCTGAATGGCGCCGGCAAAAATCTCGGAGGCGGATGCGCTTAAACGATTGACCAGTACCGTCATTGGGCCGGCATAAAGAACTTCGGGGTCGCGGTCGCGCAGAACATCGACATCACCGCGTGCTCCACGTACCTGAACCACTGGGCCGGTCGGAATAAACAGACCTGTCAGGTTAATTGCTTCTTCCAGTGAACCGCCACCATTACTGCGAAGGTCGATGATCAGACCATCGATTTTTTCGTCCAGAAGCTCATTGACCAGGCGGCGTACGTCGCGGGTCGTGCTACGGTAATCAGGCAGGTTATTCATCCGGCCTTCGAAGTCGATGTAGAAGGTCGGAATGTCGATAACACCGATGCGGCGGGTTTCTTTTCCGTCCTGGATCTCGATCACTTCTTTCTGCGCAGACTGT
>NZ_DDKU01000028.1:4172-6834 GCF_002339775.1 Thalassolituus sp. UBA2590 | reverse complement strand
CTATCTCGATACAGGCTTGTTCCTTGATCACCGGCCGACACGTCTGCATATCGCGAAACAGGCGGGCGGTAAGCGTTTCCTTAACCTGTTCTGCTATACGGCGACCGCGTCGCTGCATGCCGCGGTAGCCGGGGCAAAGACGACCAGTGTGGACATGTCGCGGACTTACCTCAACTGGGGGCGTGATAATTTCCGTGCTAATGATCTGAACCCGGACGGGCACAGTTTTATTCAGGCCGACTGCCTGCAGTGGCTGAAAGACGACACCGGCGAGTACGATCTTATCTTTATGGACCCGCCGACTTTTTCAAACTCGAAGCGTATGGAAGGCGTACTCGATATTCAGCGTGACCACGTTGACCTGATCCGCATGGCGATGGACCGGCTGGCACCGGGCGGAACACTGATCTTCTCTAACAACCTGCGTAAGTTCAGCCTCGACCGTGAAGCCCTGTCAGAGTTCAGCATCCGGGATGTGACTGGCAAGTCGATCCCTAAGGACTTCGAACGTCGCCAGAATATTCATGTGTGTTTTGAAATTTCGCACGGCAATTAAACTTTAAGTTTAGCTTAACCAGGGAGGGTTAAAGCATGTCATTAAAATCGAACTGGCCACAAATCAAACGCACGTTAGAGCAGTCGCAGACCTCAGCAGTGCACTGCTCTATTGCGACGGTCTGTCCTGACGGTACTCCGCATATTACCCCTGTCGGCACGGTATTCCTCCGTGATGATCAGACAGGGTTCTTCTTCGATCACTACGCAGTGTCATTGGGTGAGAACATAGACTCGAACCCAAGCGTCTGCGTGTCGGCAGTAAATGTGGGGCGCTGGTTCTGGCTTAAGTCGCTGCTAACAGGACGTTTTGCCTCGGAACCCGGAGTCCGGCTCTACGGCAAAGCTGGCCCGGCACGGCCAGCCACGTCTGAAGAACTCCAGATGATTCATAAACGCGTTGCTTCGACCCAGTGGTTGAAGGGAGCACGGATGCTCTGGAGTGATTTTGAGATAGTCAGAGACATCGAGTTTACTGATTTTAGGCCCGTGGCCTATCCAATGATGATGGATGGGATGTGGCCTGCAGATTGAATGCACTATTGAAGTGCAATCACATTTTCTGTGTTAGATGTTGGTGCCATATTGGGGTGGGTTTGGTTGATCATTCTTTTCGCGTACGAATTCCTGCATCACGCTAGCGCACGTCAGCTCTATAGTTGTGCGTTTTCTATTGCTCGATTGTCGCAAAGTGGACAAAGTGGCACGCCTTCTGCTTAAACGTTCCCCTATCGAAGGATTCTAATGGGCTTTTGCCCTGATGTTGCGCAAAGGGCACCGCTAGAGTGCGCCGCGCCAAATACACATTTAACGAACTATCAGAGGACAACTCGTGGATATCACAGGTATCAACTCCGCTGTCGAAACTCTTATGTACAGCGCGAACACAATGTTTATTCTGCTGGGTGCCATCATGGTACTGGCGATGCACGCGGGCTTCGCATTTCTAGAGGTCGGTACAGTACGTCATAAGAACCAGGTAAATGCTCTGGTAAAAATCATTACTGATTTCGGTATCTCAACCATTGCCTATTTCTTCATCGGTTATCAGGTAGCCTACGGCATGGATTTCTTCGCCAGTGCTGCGGAGCTGACTGAAAACAATGGCTATGAGCTGGTGAAGTTCTTCTTCCTGCTGACCTTTGCGGCGGCAATTCCAGCCATTATTTCTGGTGGTATTGCTGAGCGTGCGAAGTTTTACCCAATTCTGATTGCTTCTGCCCTGACGGTTGCATTCGTATATCCATTTTTTGAAGGCATCATCTGGAACGGGAATGCCGTTTTTGGTTTCAGCCTGCAAGCATGGTTAGAAGAAACGTACGGTGCTGGCTTCCACGATTTCGCAGGCTCAGTCGTTGTGCACGGTGTTGGTGGCTGGATTGCCTTTGCAGCTGTCTTCCTGCTGGGCGCTCGTCGTGGCCGTTACCGTGACGGTAAAGTCACCGCGTTCGCGCCATCAAACATTCCGTGGTTGGCTATGGGCGCGTGGATTCTGACTGTTGGCTGGTTTGGCTTTAACGTGATGTCAGCGCAAACGCTGGATGGCATTTCAGGTCTGGTTGCTGTTAACAGCCTGATGGCGATGGTTGGCGGTGTTGTTGTTGCAATGATCGTTGGTCGCAATGACCCGGGCTTTATCCACAACGGTCCTCTGGCAGGTCTGGTTGCTGTGTGTGCGGGTTCAGACGTTCTGCATCCCATAGGTGCTCTGCTGGTCGGTGGTGTTGCTGGTGCGCTGTTTGTGTGGGTATTCACTCTGGCTCAGAACAAGTTCCCTAAATTCGATGACGTACTTGGTGTATGGCCTCTGCACGGCCTGTGTGGCGCGTGGGGCGGCATTGCCTGCGGTATCTTCGGCACAGAAGCAATGGGCGGCCTTGGTGGCGTCAGCCTGATGTCACAGCTGATTGGTACTGTTGCTGGTATCGCAGTCGCTCTGATTGGTGGTTTTATCGTGTACGGTCTGGTGAAGGCTGTATCGGGTATTCGCCTGAGCGAAGAAGAAGAGTTCAACGGTGCTGACCTGTCGATCCATAAGATTGGTTCGACTAACAACGACTGATTTTCAGTACTGTTGAAAAAACCCGCTTCGGCGGGTTTTTTTATG
>NZ_DDKU01000028.1:0-3860 GCF_002339775.1 Thalassolituus sp. UBA2590 | reverse complement strand
CGCTTCGGCGGGTTTTTTTATGCCTGTATTCTTTGAGGTGGGTAAGCAGGAGCCTCAGCTGGTTGTAGATAGAGCCTCAGCTGATTGTAGATAGAAACTCAGCGACCTTAACTGAGGCCGGGCCGTGTAAGGCTTCCTGAAACGCATCGGCGCCACGTGAAGGCTCCAGGTTTATTTCTACCGTTCTGGCATTAACGCTGTTAGCTACCTCTACAAATCCGGCTGCTGGGTAGACGTTGCCAGAAGTACCGATACTGATGAACAGGTCGCATTTCTCTAACGCTTGATAGATTTCATCCATGTATAACGGCATTTCGCCGAACCAGACGATATGTGGTCTCAAGCTGGCGGTACCACAGCATTCACATAGGCTGGTTGCTTCAATATCTGCCTGCTGACTATGGATTTTCCCGGTGGTGAGGCAACGCGATTTTTTCAGTTCACCATGCATATGTATGAGGTTCTGTGAGCCAGCCTCATGATGCAGATGGTCAACATTCTGTGTCACCAGTAAAAAGTCACCGGCAAATTCCTTTTCGAATTCAGCAAGAGCAATGTGAGCAGGGTTGGGTTTGACGTCAGCAAGTTGCGCCCGGCGACCGTTGTAGAAGCGCTGAACCAGCGCGGGGTCACGCTCGAAGGCCTCTGGCGTTGCTACATCTTCGAGGCGGTGGTTTTCCCACAGGCCGCCATTATCCCGGAACGTATTAATGCCTGATTCGGCTGAAATGCCCGCGCCAGTCAGTACGACAATACGTTTCGGTGTGTTCATTATTTTTCTCCTTCAAAATGATCTGAGAAGAACCCGCGTATCTCGTCAGTACGTTGCATAGCATCGCTGTAACCCAGGTCAATCAGTGCCTTACAGAAGCCCTTAGAAAACAGCAGGTAACTGAGAATACCCGAACCGTTCGGGCCAGCGTTGCCACTGCCACCTAAGGTCATTTTCAGGGCTTTAGGAATTTCAGCAGCATGTTCACCTGCAATCTGATCAATAGAACGACTTGGATTAATTTCCAATAACTCTATGGGCTTGAGCTCCATACCTGCTTCTTTGCGTACTTCTTCAGGAATGCTGGTCAGAGTCCGGTTAATTCGGCGCAGGCGCTCGACATCGGTTTCCATACTGTCGAGGAAGGCAGCATTTAACATGTGCCCCATGACTTTAGCCGGGCTTGGATAAGCCGCCGGAGGTTTCACGTGATCTTTGCGCTTATGGGCGATACCCGAAACACCAATCACCATGACTTTCTCAGCACCCAGATGAAGTGCAGGGCTGATCGGCGCAAGCTGGCGAACTGCGCCATCGGCAAAATATTCGCCGTGTAATTTAACCGCAGGAAATATCATTGGAATCGCTGAAGACGCCATGAGGTGGTCAAGCGTTATTCGCGTACGTTTTCCAATCCGACGGTGACGGTTCCAGTTGGTAATACTGTAATGCCCTTGGAAAAAAGCGACTGACTCTCCAGTTTCAAGGCCCGAGCAGTTAACCGCGATCGCATGAAGTGCGCCGTTATCAATAGCGCCCTGAATCTGGTCGAATTTAATGGCTTCGCCGAGTAGTTCCCGTAATGGCTGATTATTGAGCAGCGACACTGGATCATTTTTAAATCGTTTTCCCATGACCATTGAGCGCGCCATTCTCAATATGCCGTGTGAAACTCCGAGAAAATCGGTGCGGTAAATATGATCAGGGGTGAAGTGCATCCATATTCGTTCGAGGTGCTTAATACCAATCCGGTAATTTTCTGCATAACTGGCAAGTGCTACGCCGTTAATCGCACCTGCAGATGTTCCTGAGATAACATCGAACGGATTGTAGTGGCCTTTGGGGAGAATTTTATGGATAGCTTTTAATACACCGACCTGGTACGCAGCTCGGGCACCACCACCAGACAGAATCAGCCCTGATTTTTTAACGTCCAAAATCACCTTCCAGAGGGTCGTTCGACTTTTATGAATAAGCCCCGAGTATAGTGCATAATGGCCACAACTGTGATGACCCGAGGCCCGAAATGTTCACTGGAATTGTGCAGACCCGACTTGCTGTTGCTGATGTTCTCAAGAAGGAGGATTTCGCGACCTTTATTTTTGATTTCTCTGATGAGCTTGTTGATGGGCTTGTGATTGGAGCTTCTGTTGCTATCAACGGCACCTGTCTGACGGCACGGGAAATTATTCCGGCCAGCTCTGGGAGTGGTGCTGGTAGTAGCACTGGTAGCCGTGTGAGTTTTGACGCTATTGGCCAAACTCTGAAGGTCACCAATCTTGGCGACCTGAAGGCCGGAAGTATCGTGAATATTGAGCGTGCAGCTAAGTTTGGTGATGAGATTGGCGGTCATCTGCTATCGGGTCACGTGATGCAGCAGGTCAGGGTTGTTGAGGTTATTGAGACCGTGAATAACCTGGTGGTATGGATGGAGCGACCAGACAATCTCGCTCCTTATCTGTTAGATAAAGGCTATGTTGCGCTCAACGGTTGCAGCCTGACCATCGCGGAAGTGGCTGGCGACCGTTTTGCAGTGCATCTGATCCCTGAGACTCGTGATGTAACCACCTTTGGCCTGGTGACTGTGGGGGATAAGATCAATGTAGAGGTCGACCCTCAGACACAGGCGGTTGTAGATACCGTTCAGCGTCTGCTTGGGTCATCTGAGGCGTTAGGTTCGCTGCTGGAGACAATCAAAGCGACTTCAGATAACGGATAATATCGCCTGATTCGTACATCCATTCCTGTGTTTCACCGTCGTCAATCAGCAGGCACGGCACCGTGGTACGCCCGGTTGCTTCCTGCTGTTGCTTTCGATATGCGCTATTTTGCATTACGTTGCGCTTTTCTACTTCAACACTGAAGCTCGGCAATGCCATAAGAACGCGCTGACAGAATGGGCAATAGTCGTGATAGTAGAGAGCGTAAGTCATGCAGGGGTATCCCTTTAACTGAGAGTTCTATGGTCGAGTATACAGAACATTTGGTCTTGTTTCTTATTGCCGTTGTTGCCAACTGGTTTTCAGCATTGGCTGGTGGCGGAGCCGGCTTGATTCAACTGCCTATTCTGATTTTCATGGGGCTGCCTTTCTCGCTGGCGCTGGCGACACATAAAATCGCGACAGTTGCTCTTGGTCTTGGGGCGACAATGCGGCACCTGAGAGAAGGGCATCTCGATAAACTGATTCTGCTGGTTATCTTTCTTGCGGGTGCACCGGGTGTTGTTCTGGGCGCGCTCTTTATTCTTGACGTGAACGGGCGCCATGCGGAAATCGCGCTCGGTATCCTGACGCTGATGCTGTCTTTGTATTCCTGGTTTCGTCCTGAGCTGGGGTTATCTACCTCAGAAAAACATCGTGACGTTACCGGGCTGGCCATCGGCGCAGTGGGTTTGTTTATCATCGGCTTTGCCAATGGCGCCTTATCCGCAGGGTCCGGCCTGTTCGTTACACTCTGGCTCGTGTACTGGTTCGGTCTTGAGTACAAACTCGCGGTCGCTCAGACACTGGTCGCGGTGGGGCTGGGGTGGAATGGCACGGGAGCTGTAACTATGGGGGCGGTCGCTGAAGTGAAGTGGGACTGGATTCCTGCTTTGATTGCCGGTTCGCTGGTGGGCGGCTACCTTGGTGCGCATACCTCTATACAGTCGGGTAATCTGCTGATTAAGCGACTGTATGAGGTCATTACATTGCTGGTAGGCCTTAAGCTGCTCTGGGGCTGAGTAAACGACGTCTAAGGCCCAGCAGTATCAGTGTTGCCCAAATCCCGACAGCGCCGGCGCCGGTTGCTGAGTCGTCATCGGCTTCTGTGATCAAGGTGATATCGACAATTTCAGAGCTGGCAGCTGGGTTGAGGTTCACGGTGACCG
>NZ_DDKU01000096.1:0-19246 GCF_002339775.1 Thalassolituus sp. UBA2590 | reverse complement strand
GGCATAGGCTGCACGTCTGGAAGCGTAAGGCGGGGTTCAGCCCATCGGTATCAGCGGTTATCATGACACCTCTGACGTATCTGACCTGAGGTGTTCATGTCCCTTTCCATCCTGCTTATCATTCTTGCCGTGCTCGTGATTATTCCGCTCGCTTGGTACGCGTGGAGTCTAACCCGCAAAGTGCAGGCGATGGAGGAAGAACAGGAACGTGAGGAAGCAGAAGCCGCTATGCAGCTTCGCAAGCATCAGGAAGAGCTGATTTCAGATATCCGCTTTGTCAGCCGCTCTGTATTACAACAACAGTGTGATATCACAGAAGGGGTGCTTCGCCTTGAGTATCTGCTGAAGGGCCTCGACCCGGATGTCTGGCACATGGATGAACTGGCCAGTCTCCGCGCCCACCATACTGCTACACGTTCGATGCCGATTCTCGATGAATACAAAGCCCTGACGCCTAAACAACAGTTCAAAATTGATAAAGAGCGCCTGACTCTGGAACACGATAATCGCTTAACCATTGAGCGCGATCTGAAATGGTTGAGCACGTACTCATTTCCTCAGGTTACTCTTATTCAATAATCCGTAGTAAATGATCCTTTTGACTTGCCCTGGGTCACAGGCTACGCCTTGAACCTTCATAAGCTTTCGTGTCAAAGTCCAGACTAAACGTTAACGAGAACCACTTATGAAACTTCTGACTTCTACCCTGTTAATTCTTGCCGCCCCGCTGAGTTTTGCTGAATGGACACTGAGCCCAGACTCTTCAGTGAAATTTCTGAGTACGAAAAACACCAACATTACCGAAGTTCATGAGTTTACCCAGGTTTCTGGCTCAGTCAGCGATAAGGGTAATGCAGAGATTGCGATTGATCTGACCAGTGTTGAAACCGGCATTGGCATCCGCAACGAACGCATGCAATCCATGCTTTTCAACGTCTCTGACTATGCCACAGCCACAGTTTCTGCTGACCTGCCGGAAACCATGATGCTGGCGCTTAAAAACGGCGAAACCGCAACGTCTTTATTACCGCTGACACTCGAATTGCACGGCGAGAAGAAAGACATTGAAGCGGATGTGCTCGCTACTGCGGCTGCCGACGGTCACGTGATTGTTACCACTCAATCCCCAGTATTAGTGAATGCTGGCGAATTTAAACTGGCAAAAGGTGTCGAAGCGCTGCGCGAAGTTGCAGGTCTGGATCGCATTTCAACCACGGTCCCTGTCACTTTTACGCTGCTGTTTACCGAAAGCCCTGAATAAATATCAGGCTGACGCTGCTGGCAGGAACTGATCCCGGCCGGCCGCTTTTGCTTTGTACAGATACTTATCCAGATGATCGAGCACCTGCTCGACTGACAGATCCTGATGCGGACGTGGCGTGACTGCAATAAAAGCCCCCGACGCCGTCACGGGCACACGCTTGCCCGAGTCATTCAATACCGACATTTCACGAATCGACTCCTGAACCCGGGAAACCACCGCAATTAATTGATCTGGCTGGCAACCAGGCAGAATCAATGCGAACTCCTCTCCGCCGAGGCGTCCGATGTGATCGGTGGGTCGTATGGTCGATTTCAATGTCCGGCATAACGTCTTCAGTACGCGATCACCTGTACCGTGGCCGTGAATATCGTTGACCTTTTTGAAGTGATCGATATCCATCAGCACCATCGCAAATACATGATGCTGCCGCTGCCCTCTGGCCCATTCACGCCGATAAACACGATCAAACCCCCGACGATTTTCAGCGCCAGTGAGTGGATCAGTCAGTGCCATCAGAGCCTGTGCCTCAGACTGCCGTACCATCACCAGACATGCAGCAATCACAGCCGCAAGATGTTGCATAAAGTCGGTCGCCATACCCGCCGTAAATCTGTCTTCACGGGAAGAGAACATGCATAACTGGCCGATATATTCGCCACTGCGCATTAAAGGCAAACGCAGACCCGAACGCCACGGTGGTGGTGTGTCGATAACATCGGCTTTGCTTATGGGTAAGCTGACTTTGAATTCGATCTGATTAAGCAATGCTCCCTGATCGATATCGAGAGACTGGAGCATCGACGCCTTAATTTCTCCATCTGGGTCACAGATGCGCAAACTGACGGCGTCCAGATCAAACTGAGAAGGCAAGGCTTCAAGAAGTAAGGTCAGAAAATCCTGCCAGTTCTGGGCTGACAGCAGTTGCAGTTCAAACGCCTGTAGACGCTGCAGCAGCGCTTCATTGCGGCGGGCGTTTTCGAGTAATTCCGCTAGTTCCAAGGTTTGTCCTCTCCCGTTCCACTCAGTGTAGACGCTGTCCTGATTTTTGCCCGGCATGAGCGAAATTTCTTTGATAGAATGCCGGCAATACTGACTAACCTGCGGACTTCTCTTCAGTGGTTACCTCCACGCCTCATGTTTCCCGAGACAACAGCATCCTGATTTTTGACTCTGGCGCCGGTGGTCTGTCGATACTTCGCGAGGTCCGCAAGAAACTCCCGGTAACGCGCTTTCATTACCTGATGGACACAGCCTGTTTTCCGTACGGTAATCAGAGTGATAGCCTCCTTGAACGCCGAATCCCTGAATTATGCAAGGCAGCAGTCGAGCGCTTCGATCCTGCGGTACTTGTTCTCGCTTGCAACACTGCCAGTACGTTAACCCTGCCATTACTCCGTGAAGTACTCGACATCCCAGTTGTGGGCGTTGTGCCCGCGGTGAGAGTCGCCGCCGGGCATTGCGCGAGTTCGGCTGATACCTCATTCGGTCTTCTCGCGACTCCCGCGACGGTGAAGCGCCCGTACACCGACAACCTCATATCAGACTTCGCTGATGGCTTCGAAGTTCACCGTTTTGGAAGCCCACTGCTGGTCAGTTACGCGGAGCGTGCGATCTCCGGCGAGGACGTCAGTTCAGAACTTGAGGCCCACCTTGGCCCCTGGCTGGAGACATACCCGGACATGAAAGCCATTGTACTTGGCTGTACACACTACCCACTGCTGCGCAACGAGTTAGAACATCTCTGGCCGGATCATCACTGGATTGACTCAGGTGAAGCAATTGCTCGCCAGACCGATAAAATACTCCGTGCTGCAGTCTCAACAAGGTCAGTGAATATCTCAGAAGCAAGGGGTTCGGCGGAAAGCGGTCTGCCTGGAGAAACCGGGAGCCATACATGGTTGCACTGGACCGGAAGACATGAGCCTGATGGCGTCGCTGGCTACCTTTCTGAGCTTGGCGAGCGCGTAAAACGAATGTCATTCGACTGGCCGATAACACAATAAAACTTATACAAGCACAAAACCCTGTATAAGTTTCATCGAATTAAGTACTATTACTTCAAATCTGAATAAGCGACGGAACCAAAATGTCGAAACTAGAATCACTTTACAGTGATGTGTTAACTGAATTAGGCGAAGACGTCTCACGCGAAGGCCTTCTGGATACACCCAAACGAGCTGCGAAAGCGATGCAGTTCCTGACCAGTGGTTACGAGACCAAAATCGATGAAGTAGTCAACGGTGCCGTATTCAGCAGCGATAACGACGAAATGGTTGTAGTAGAGGGCATCGAGTTTTACTCACTGTGTGAGCACCACATGTTGCCATTTATCGGCCGATGCCATATTGGTTACCTGCCAAACGGTAAAGTACTCGGCCTTTCCAAGTTCGCGCGAATTGTTGACATGTTCGGACGTCGACTTCAGATTCAGGAGAACATGACGAAACAGATCGCGGAAGCCGTAGAAGAAGTCACGGGCTGTCGTGGTGTAGGTGTCATCGTTGAAGCCAAGCACATGTGCATGATGATGCGTGGCGTACAGAAACAGAACTCAATGATGCGCACTTCGGTGATGAAGGGTGACTTTCGCGCTAATCAGGCGACCCGTGAAGAATTCATGAGACTCGTCGGCCTCTGATTACAAGCCACCTCACCTGCTGACCCGTCTGATATCGAAAGGCGCCAGGTGCCTTTTCACATGGCTTAAAGTCGTCTAAGGAAGATTATGGAAGCTTTTGCCTGGTGGGTGTGGCCCATCCTCTTATACATCGGCGGCATAGCAGCCGCCGCTGACGCTTTGTGGCAAGGCCGGACCGCGCAGGGAACAGCCGCCTGGGTACTTGCTCTGATATTGATGCCACTGGTAGCCCTTCCCGTTTATCTTCTCTTTGGTAGTCGCCGCTTCAGAGGTTATCGTCGCGCTCGCCGAAAAAAGGACACGCACCTGGCTAAACGTCAGCGACAGATCCGTAAAACTCTGACTGATGCTGTACTGTCGCCTGACACGACCACCCTGCCACTACAGAGACTTTTTCGCGTCCCGATGCTGGATGGCAATGACACTCAGCTACTGATTAACGGACACGATACCTTCAATGCGATTCTGAACACCATAAGAACAGCGCGGCATACCGTCTGCGTGCAGTTTTATACTTTCCGCGACGATGCTCTGGGACAGTGCTTTGCTGATGTACTGTGCCAGAAAGCGGCTGAAGGTGTCAGGGTCTACCTGCTTTATGATGAAATCGGCTCTGGTGGTCTGGATAAGAATTTCATCAGGCAGATGACAGATGCTGGCATAGAAGTATCTCGCTTTAACCCACTCAAACTGCGCAACCGGACCAACATCAACTTCCGCAACCACCGTAAGCTGGTGATTATCGATGATCACACAACCTTCGTGGGCGGCCATAACGTGGGCATCGAGTATCTGGGCAAAGACCCGGAAATTGGCCACTGGCGTGACACGCACATGCGTGTGTCCGGCCCGGTATCGCTGGCGTTTCAGCTATCCTTCTGTGAAGACTGGATGTGGGCGACAGGTGATACTCCGGTACTGCGTTGGGAATCGCCACAGGTGATGGGCAATCGCAAGGTGATGTGCATTAACCCAAGTCCCGCCGATTACTACGACAGCGGCAGCCTGTTCTTTACGCACATGATTAACACAGCTACAGAGCGCTGCTGGATTGTGAGCCCGTATTTCGTTCCGGACCAGAACGTCTATGCTGCGCTTCAACTGGCTGGCCTGCGTGGAGTTGATGTCAGGATTATTCTTCCGGGTATCTCTGATAACTGGATGGTAGCCCAGGCCAATCGCAGCTATGTCGCCTCCTTACAGAAAGCTCAGGTGCAGTTTTACACTTACACACCGGGCTTCCTTCATCAGAAAGTTTTGCTGGTTGACGATGAGTGGTCGTGCGTCAGCAGTGCCAATCTGGATAACCGCTCGCTGCGCATCAACTTCGAAATTGGCGCTCTGATTAAAGACAAAGAGTTCGCTGCTGAAATCGAGGCGATGATGCTTGATGACCTCGACCATTGTCGCCCTACTCACGTCGATCAGCGCTGGTGGAAGCAGCTTCTTGCGCGCCTGCTTCGCCTTATAGCGCCTGTGCTGTAAAACCAATAGCAATAAAAAAAACCGGGCAATCGCCCGGTTTTTTTATTGGTCATGATGGCTGCTCAGAACTTATAGCCGCACGCAACCATAAAGGCGACAGGATCAATCTCGACATCCAGGCCATCCGCAGCGCCACCTTTTACCTCAGTGTCGATATCCACTTTCCAGAGAGAAGCGTTAACCAACCAGTTATCATTGATCATATAATCAACACCGGCGCTGTATGCTAAGCCAAAGCTTGGTTTCAGTCCGTTAGAGCCAAGGCCAGCATCATCCTCTTCGTCAAAGAAGAAGGTGTAGTTTACGCCTAAACCAACATATGGCTGAATCGCAGAGTCCGCGCCCATAGGGTAGTATTGCGCTGATAAAGTAGGCGGAAGGTGTTTCGTAGTCAGAACATCGGCACCGTCGATCGCCCCACCATCACCTTCGGCAGTGTGTTCAAAAGGTGTTGCAGCAAGCAATTCCACACCGAGGTACTGATTGACCATATAAACACCGGTCAGCCCGAGTTGAATATTGCTATCGATATCCAACTCTGAATCTGGCACCAGAGCACTGGTATCGGCGTTGCCATCTTTCGGAATAACATTGATTACGCCAGCTTTAACGATAATATCCCCAGCTTCGTATGCAAATGCGGGAACGGCAGGAAGGAAAGCCATTGATACAGCACCAGCGATCAGGGTTTTCATCAGTTTCATCGCGCACTCCTTATGTCTGTGCAATAGAAAACACAGCCAGAATACGTAAATGACATTGACGTCATTTGATACAAATCAAGAACAAAACAACAACGAACGGTTCACAGGCGCGAAGCACGATCTATGTCAATTTTCGGCGAAGAATGTACGAAACAAGCCAGAGAATATGACCCTGTTGATCTCTGGTCGTCAAAATTTGTTTTCTGGCCTATAGTTACAAAACGAGTATAACTTTCATAATTGCAGGACACAGGACTTGAGTAGCCCGCAGAAACAGACTGATCAGGAATTCGTTCAGAAAAGCCACGTTGGCGTGCGTCTGCTGTCATATCTTCTGGCTTTCAGCTTTATCGTCAGTGTCCTGGCCTCGGGCTTTGTACTCTATTCTGATTACCGCCGCGGTGTCAGCCAATACCGCAGCAACCTCGATCAGATCCACGCCAGTTACCAGGAAAGTATCAGCTACAGCCTCTGGAACTTTGACAACCGCCAGATCGAATCTCAGCTCTCCGGTATCCTCAACTTCCCGGGTGTGGTTTACGTCTACATCGAAAGTCGTGAGAAGCTGGTACAGAGCGCGGGAGATATTTATGCCGCCGCGGACCTTCATTATTCGTTTCCGCTGACGCACCAGAGCGCTTCTCAGGAATACGAGCTCGGTAACCTTTACCTGAATGTGAACTACACCGGCCTCTATGATGATCTCAAGCACAAAGCAGTCACCATCATCGGCACCCAGTTTATAAAGACTTTTTCAGTCTCTATTTTCATCCTTGTTATGGTACGCCTGCTGATTACCCGCCGGTTAGATGTGATGGCCCAGTGGGCACACACCTTCAGCCTGAATAATCTGGATGACCCACTTCAGTTCAACGACCAGCATAAACGATCCGACGAACTCGATATGGTGGCCAACGCAATTAACTGTATGCGAGAAACCCTGCGCAGTGATGCTCAGGAGCGCGAGCAAGCCCGAGAACAACTGGTCGAGACCAAAGAGCAGCTGACAGTCGCAATTGACAACGCGTCGCTGGGCTTTGCGAGATACCTGCCCGAGTCTGACCATCTTCAATGTAACAACCACTTTGCACGGCATCTGGCGACCACGCGCCAGGAGTTGGAGTCCATGCCCAGTGCGATGGAACATATCCGCGATATGGTAAGAGGACTTAAAGGGCCGGAACAGCGCGAAAAAATCAATCAGTTGCTGCTAGGTCGTATTTCACGGCTGCACGGCGAATTTACCATCGCTAACTTCCGCAATGAGAAGTGCTATTTCGATATCACCATGCAAACGCTCCATTTCAGTGAATCGCGCCCTCGTGAAGTTCTGATCTGCATGCTGGATAAAACCCGCGAGCAGTCTGCGACCCGGCGCGCTCATGAATTGGCGGCATCGCTTGAGAATAAAGTCACCGAGCGCACGGAGCAGCTGTACACAGAGCAACAGAAGGCCCGCGAAACAGTAAGGCGCCTCGAGACCCGCCTTGAGCAGAAAGCTGCTCAGATGAATCAGCAGTCAACAAATGAGTTCAAGAAGTGGCTGCTTGCAGAAATGGAAGAGCACTATCCGGAAGGGGCAGACCTCCCGGGCAGAATGCCAGTCCTGCGCGAGTATCTGCGCCATTGCACTAACGAGGGCCAGGGCGCTGTTGATCTGCCGAAGCTCTTCGACGACCTCTTACACGAATCGGAGATTCTTAAGTCAGTTCGAACCGTGACTCAGATGCCATTCTCTTTAGTGATATCAGAACCGGCCGGACTGCTATCATTCCTGATCAGCCTGATTCTCGAACGAGAGCCAATGTTGGAACGTGCAACCCTTCTCAATTCCAGTGCGGAAGTAAAAGGTGCAACGGCACAGGTTCACTTCTCACTGGCACTCCCGGAAGGCACCGACGAAGTAACGCCTCATCCGCACTTTGGTCTGGCTGAATACATCACCACAACCCGCTTCCATGGCGATCTAAACCGCCAGTTAAGCGATGAGAATACGCTCGATATTGATCTTTCGATCGCGCTCTATGATTACTCTGACAAGTCAGTGCATGACGATGATGAAAGCGAAGTCGAAGCCTGATTAATATTCCCCGAATAATAAAACGGCCAGCATTTTCTGGCCGTTTTATTATCGTCAGATCTCACTTACAGAAAAGCAAAGCTCTCCTCATCCATCTGCATCAGAGACTTCGGATCTTTTAGCATCATTTTCCTGTGTGCTTTCGCTCGAGGAAGAAGACGATCATAATAAAATTCTGCGGTCTGAATTTTCGCTTTATGAAAATCGACGTCTTTCCCCTCAGCGATGTTAGTGTAAGCAGCATCCGCCATTTTCGCCCAGAAGAACGCCATCACGATGTAGCACGAGTACATCAGGTAATCGACTGACGCAGCACCTACCATGTCGCGGTCTTTTCGTGCTTTGAACGCAATACGGAAAGTGTTCAGACGCCAGGCAATCATCGCCCGCTTCAGCTGCTTGATGAACGGCTTCATCTCTTTGGTATTTTTGTGGTTCTTAATGAACTGGTTTACCACAGCGCGGAAATCATCGAATGACTTCATACGGCCCAGCAGGATCTTACGACCCAGCAGGTCGAGTGCCTGAACGCCTGTAGTACCTTCGTACAGCTTGGCAATCTGAGTATCACGGATGATCTGCTCCATGCCCCATTCTTTAATAAAGCCGTGACCACCGTATACCTGAACACCGTGGTTCGCCGCTTCGTAACCAAGTTCTGTCAGACCCGCTTTCATGATTGGCGTCAGGAAGCCCAGTTTGTCGTCCCAGTCCTCGTAGCCTTTCATATCGCCTGCAGCATGTGAGGCCATCATTTTGTCTGCCAGCGTCGCTGCATAATACAGCATGGCACGACCGCCTTCGGCGATGGCTTTCTGAGTCAGCAGCATACGACGTACGTCCGGGTGAACGATCAGTGCATCAGCCACTTTGTCCGGACTCTTCTTACCGCTCAGGGAGCGCATTGAACGACGCTCTTTGGCATATGGCAGTGCGCCCTGGAACGACAGTTCAGCCGCACCGATACCCTGAATAGAAGTACCCAGACGAGCCGTGTTCATGAAGGTGAACATGCAGTGCAGGCCCTTATTCTCAGGGCCGATCAGGAAGCCTTTAGAACCGTCGAAGTTCATGACACAGGTAGACGAACCGTGAATACCCATTTTGTGCTCGATAGAACCGCAGGTCACGTTGTTCGTCTCGCCATCACTACCATCGTCGTTCACATTCAGCTTAGGCACGATAAACAGCGAGATACCTTTTGTGCCTGCAGGCGCATCAGGAAGACGGGCAAGTACGATATGAATAATGTTGTCGGTAAAGTCGTGTTCACCCGAAGAAATAAAAATCTTAGTCCCGGTGATGTTGTAGCTACCATCAGCATTCTTTCAGCGGCAGCCAGAAGCAGCGATTGGCCGCGATGACCAACAGAGGGTGTCACACTGGTAAGTCCGGGGGGTTCTGCGGGTGTTATTGAGATAGGTCAAGAAACAAAACGGCCCCTGCATGAGGGGCCGTTTCTATTTTCAGCAAATTGCAACAAAGTACCGAGCGGAATTAAGCCGGCTCAGCTTCTTTGTTCTTAGCAGCTTCTTCGTCTTTCAGCTCACGACGGAGAATCTTACCAACCGGAGTCATTGGCAGTTCATCGCGGAACTCAATGTACTTAGGCTGTTTGTAACCGGTCAGATTTTCACGGCAGTGAGCTTTGATGTCATCCGCAGTGAGGTTCTTGTCGGTAGAGATAATGAACAGTTTCACTGCTTCACCACTCTTCGCATCCGGAATACCGATCGCGGCACAGTTCTCAACAGCAGGATGCGCTGCCACAACTTCTTCAATTTCGTTTGGATAAACGTTGAAGCCAGATACCAGGATCATGTCTTTGATACGGTCAACGATCTTCACGAAACCATCGTCATCGATAACAGCAACGTCACCGGTCTTCAGCCATTCGCCGTCTTCAGTGAAAGAGTCAGCGGTCGCTTCAGGACGGTTCCAGTAACCTTTCATTACCTGAGGACCCTTAACGCACAGCTCACCGCGCTCGCCCTGAGGCACTTCGTTACCCTGATCGTCGATACACTTCAGTGACGTGCCCGGAACAGCTTGGCCCACAGTACCAAGACGCTCAAGACCAGCCGCTGGGTTAACCGCAACAATTGGCGAACATTCAGTCAGACCATAACCTTCTGAGATACCGCAACCTGTGGTTTCTTTCCAACGCTTGGCAGTGTCATCCATCAGAGCAGTACCGCCTGACAGAGTCAGGTTCAGGTGCTCGAAGTTACACTCTTTAAATTCAGGGTGGTTCAACAGCCCGACAAACAGTGTGTTCAGACCAACAAAACCGTCCAGACGATGAGGCTTGATCATTTTAATGAACATGCCTGGGTCACGAGGGTTCGCGATCAGGATGCTGTGATCACCAGAATCCAGCATCGCCATCAGGTGAACAGTGAAAGAGTATATGTGGTACAGAGGCAGCGGAGCTACTACGGTAGCGCCGTCGGCTGGTTTCAGTGGCTTACCGTTATCATCAACCTGTGCCATGTTGGCGCGCGCCTGCAGCATGTTCGCAATCAGGTTCAGGTTGGTCAGCTCAGCGCCCTTCGCAACACCTGTAGTACCACCGGTGTACTGCAGAACGATAGTACTGTCGTGACCAGTGATGTGGTTCTTCTTATAGGCACCCGCAGACTTACCCAGGCTCAGCGCTTTACGGAAACGCACAGCGGTTGGCAACGAGTAATCCGGGATCATTTTCTTGATGTATTTAGCAGCAGCATTGATCAGCTGACGCTTAGGGAATGGCAGCATGTCTGCAAGGCTGGTCACAATAACGTGCTTCAGGCCCGTTTCTGGCAGGATGCTCTGAACCGACTTAGCGAACATGTCCATGCACACCAGGGCTTTAGCGCCTGAGTCGTTGAACTGATGAAGCATCTCGCGTTCGGTGTACAGCGGGTTCGTGTTCACAAGAATCATACCGGCACGAAGAACGCCGTATACCGCAATCGGACACTGCATAATGTTCGGCATCTGAACCGCGACACGATCGCCTGGCTGCAGGGTAGTATGGTTCTGTAGATAGGATGCGAATGCAGCACTGTACTCGTCGATTTCACGATAGGTCAGAGTGTAGCCTACGCTGGTGAATGCTTTGCGGTCAGCGTATCGCTTGAACGCACTGTCAATGCATTCAACAACCGAATCGTATTCATTCACATTGATGGTATCAACGATACCGGGCGCACGTTTGCCGTCCCAGAAAGACGCATCCATAGGTTTTTCCCCTGTTTATTTGATCGTTTTTAACGCGCCCAGACTATGAAGCAAAGCGAGTTTGAGCGAAAGTGATATTCGTGACATCATTTTGGTCATTTACCGCCACACATTGTATCAGGTTTACCATGCCCGGACGTCAGGATATATCCGCAGTTCACCCGCTGTTTACTAACGAGTACCTGATCCCCTTGCTGGAGCTGCTGGCTAACCGAGGGATAAGCCCGGCACAGCTGGTCGCAAATACCCGCCTTTCGCCACGGGCGCTCGGACAACCCGGCACACATATCTCAGCGCGTGAGTATGACCAGATCGTACGCAACGCCTATCGCCTGTCAAACGATCCCCTGCTGGGGCTGGAGCATGGGCGAAGAATGAGCATCGCAAGCCATGGCTTTCTCGGTTTTGCGGTGATGGCGAGCGAAACTCTGGGCGAGGGTCTCTCGTTGGCGGTACGTTACGCAGGCACCCGTACCGGGTTGGCGCGCATTCGATTTCGTCAGGGGCAGGATGAATGCGCTCTGGAGATTATCAGAGCTGCCGCCCTGCCCGACTCCTACCCTTTTATTGCTCACAACATTCTATCGACGCTGGTAACAATTGCGCGTTTTTTGACCCGCAATAGTGACATCCTGGCTCCAATCATCAGACTGGTCGAGTCAGCACAGCGACCAGTGGCTTTCTATGAACAACTGTTAGGCTGCGACGTCGAATTTAACTGTGATCAGTATGAACTTGTATTACCCAAAGCAGCTCTGAGCCTCGAGGTATCTACAGCGAACAGCGTTGCTCGTCATAGCGCGGAGCAGGAATGCGAGCGGCTACTGGCGGAAGCGCCGGGTGAGCACATCGATCTTGCGTCACGCGTCCGTACGCTACTGATCAGTTACGGCAGCGGCCTGTCACTAGAAGATGTTGCAGAGCGCCTGCGTATCAGCGCCCGATCCCTCAACCGGCAACTGGCACAGCTCAACACCAGTTTCCGAAAAATGGTTGAAGAAGTAAGACGTGAACAGGCCACAAGACTGCTTGGCAACTCGAGCATGAAGGTTTCAGAAATCGCTGAACAATTGGGTTACACAGACACATCAAACTTCGTGAGGGCGTTTCGGAAATGGATGGGAATCACACCATTAAATTACCGAAAACTGACCAAACATGTGTCCTGAGTCACAATATTTCCAACCATAGTTTCACAACACCTGTATAATAACGATAACTTTGAGGCGCTGATTGTCCATACGAAAGTGGAAGAAACGAGCGTCCAAAAAGCACAGGCTGCGGCCTCATAACAAAAGAATAATTAACATGTCTCACGTACACTTTCAGCCCGGCAAACGCCCGGTATATCAGGAATTATCTGGAGAAGTGACCCGTTTCTTCAGAGAGAAAGGAATCAGGAAAACCGGCGATGACCGCCTCCATAACAAAGCCATTTTTATTGCTCTGTTGTACGTTGGAAGCTATCTGCTCATCTATGGCCTCTCTGGCTCAATGCATTACATCGCGTGGGCGCTGCATGGTGTAGCTACAGCATTGGTGGGCTTCAACATCATGCACGACGGTGCGCATGAATCTTTCAGCGCTTCACGCAAGGTCAATCGCCTGATGGCGATGTCCTTCAACCTCGTTGGTAGTAATCGTTACTACTGGGCACAGAAGCACAATCGCAATCACCACGCCTTTACCAATGTCGATGAGGCGGACGAGGATATCGACGCGCTCGGACTGTTCCGGATGAGCCCTCATCAACCGCATCGCCCGTTTCACAAATATCAGCATTTTTATGTCTGGTTCCTGTACCTGATTACCAGTCTGTTCTGGTTCTTTGCGTTGGATTTTAAAGCCTATGGCAGCCAGAAAATTGCCCGCAGGGATTATTCGCACCGCATGAAGTTCGCTGACCATGTGGAGTTCTGGGCATCGAAATCCATCTACGTGACCCTGTATCTGCTTATTCCAATGGCTGCTTTGGGAGCTGGCCCAGCACTGCTCGGTTTTCTTCTGATGCACGCTTTTCTGGGCTTCCTGTTCGCCGTTATCTTCCAATTGGCACATGTCGTAGATAAAGCTGAATTCCCCCGCCCGGACGAACGTGGTGTATTACCGGATGAGTGGGCCGTACATCAGATGCGTACTACGGTAGACTTCGCCACGGACAGTCGTTTTCTGACCTGGGCTCTCGGAGGACTGAATTTTCAGGCAGAACATCACCTGTTCCCACGTGTGAGCCATGTGCATTACGCTGAGCTGCACCCTATGGTTGAAAAGAAAGCAGCAGAACTGGGCTATGAACTGCGCTCGTACCCAACGATTTGGGCAGCCATTAAAGGCCATTATCGCCACATGAAAGCGCTTTCCGTGCCTGCAGCGCCAGCGCGCACGATTACCGTGGATGAGACAAACGAGATAGAGTGTACGGCTGATGCGGAGGAGCTCAGAGTTTCGTGATCCATCACACTCCTGAGACGTTTAAACAAACCGTTTTATAGAGAAATAATCGAGCAACAGAAGCCGGTTGCCGCTAGCAAAAGTCGAGTTTTTTCCGGATGCCCTGCATACCTTCCTTCAAAAGTCAGAGCGGAAGATTCAGACAGGACAAAATAACCGGATACGCTCGATTCACTGCCACGCCAACCAGCGGATGTCAGGCCGTCCTGATTCTCCCGTCAGGTCGTCACCACGCTTACCGACAACTACAAAAACAAACAGGTACCTGGCGGCCCTATGCACCAAAGGCTTGAGCAACACATAAAGCAACACCTCGGAGAAGAGGCGAGCCTGCCCGAAAACTTTCAGGCGCTGCTCCGGGACGTTGACCGAACATACGAATTACTGGATCAACAGCGGTCCGACCTCATGGAAACGCTTGAGCAGAGTGCGCGTACCATGCTGGAGCGGAACGCTACCCTGACCCGCAACCTTGAATCCCAACGAAAGTCACAACAGGAACTGAGTCAGTCCTACGAGGTACTCAATGCCACGCTCAATGCGTCAAACGAAGGCATTCTTGTTGTCGACAAGGATGATCATGTCGTAGCGTTCAACGACCGCTACGTAGAGTTGCTCCGCACCTCACGGGACGAAGTCATTTCTCGGTCGGGCACCGACCTGTTCCACTACTCCTGCTCCTTGTTCAGCGATAAAACGAAGCTGCATAGTCAACTGGCGGCGATTCGTGATCCCGGTAAATCGTCGTTCGATGAATACAAGTTTCATGACGGAACAACACTGGAGATATACGGACATCACCATGAAGTTGCCGGCTTTATATGGATGATCCGCGATATTACGGAAGTCCGTGAAAAAGAAGCGACCATCAGTTACCAGGCGTACCATGACAGCCTGACCGGCTTGCCAAACCGCGTACACCTGCAGCAGAAACTGTCTGAGGCCATTGAAGAAGCCACAGATACACACAAGCGCTTTGCTCTTTGCTATCTGGATCTGGATGGTTTTAAAACCATCAACGACAGCCTTGGTCATAGTACCGGGGACGAGTTGCTCATTGAGGTCGCCCAACGCCTTCAGGGAGTATTGCGCCCAGGAGACACACTGGCCCGTGTTGGTGGTGACGAATTTATCGTACTGTTCAACCACGTCGAGCACCACGATGAAGTACTGGAGTCCGCAGAGCATCTTCTGCTTCGCTTGTGTGATCCGATTCGCCTCGGACGCAGAGAGTTCGTCATTGGCGCCTCTATGGGTATAGCCATCTACCCTACCGATGGCGAAGAAGTCGGCATTCTTATGCGTAATGCCGACATCGCCATGTACCGTGCAAAAGCAAATGGTAAAAATTGCTACCATCTGTTTACGCCATCGCTGGAACGTATTGCCGTTCAGCGTATGTCCCTTGAGACCAGTCTGCGCAAGGCTCTGGAAAGCAACGCACTGGAGTTATATTACCAACCTAAGGTGTGCCTCCACGATATACGACCGGGGATGTCAACTGGCCACCTCCACAGCTTTGAGGCGTTACTGCGTTGGCCAAAGTCTAACGGTGAGTTCGTATCACCAGAGAGCTTCATCCATATCGCAGAAGATGCGGGCATGATCGGCCGGATTGGTTTCTGGATTCTTGAGCAAGCATGCATCCAGGCAAAAGAGTGGTACCAGCAAGGCTACCAGGCCAACATCAGCATCAATATTTCCCCAAGACAGTTCCTGATTCCGAATTTTCATCTGGATATCGTCCGCACGATTAAAGAAATAGGCATACCAACCTCGCTGATTTCAGTTGAGATCACTGAAAGCCTGCTGATGCAGGACCTCACTCATGCCCGCCACGTCCTCGAGTATTTCAGAGAACATGGCATATTTATTTACCTTGACGACTTCGGCACCGGCTTTTCATCACTCAATTATCTGAAGAACTTACCCGTCGACGCCATCAAGATCGACCGGACGTTTGTGAAGGACCTGAGCACGAGCACTGCCGATCAGGCCATTGCCGCTTCGATCATTACGTTAGGCAAAAACCTCGATATGCTGATTGTGGCTGAAGGAATTGAGACCGCTGAGCAAGCTGATTTTCTGATCCGCAACGGCTGTGATCTCGCACAAGGGTTCTATTATGGTCACCCAGTGAGTGCCTCAGACGCCGAGCAGTTCCTGCACCCCGACGACTTATTGCACTGCAATATTGCACACCGACCGGCGGCGAAGTAAATTCGCCGCCTGACTAATCGATTTATATCTGGAGTCCGCCGTGGAATACCCGTCTTTTGTTGCGATTGATGCCAGCTCATACGAAGACAGCGCACACCCCGTCGCAATCGCCTGGTCTCTGGCGGACGGCACCGTCAAGACAACTCTGATTCAACCGGACGATGACTGGGACGATTGGGATTTCGCACTCGAAGACCTGCATGGTATTTCTCAGGACACTCTCTATCAGATGGGAGAAACCGGCTGGTCCGTTATCCGCGAGCTGGAAGCAGACCTTGATCAGCCGTTTCTGCTAGCCGACCACGCAGAGCGCTGCGAGCTTCTTCTTGAAAAGCTCTATGATGCCTACGGCAAAGAGTCATCCATTGAGATCGGCGCCTGCCAGGCAGAGCCTGGCCTCGACATGCTCGGAGAGTGGTACGAAGACACCAACTTCTGGCATCAGCCATGCGATGAGCGTATACGTTTACTGTTGTTCAAATGGAACGAATCAAAAGATCATTAATGATCACTAAATTGCATAAATTAACACCAGTATATCATTAACGATATTTTAAATTGAAAACTTCCTGAAGGACGATTCAATAGAGGCGGCCCAATCCTCCGGGACGCCTGCCTCCTGGGCGAACCTTCTCCAGTCTCGGACAGCCTCTCCCACCTCGCTAATCAACTCTTTAACCTGTCGCTCCCGAATGTCCGCTGCTTTACCGCATTCGATGAGGTCATCAAGGGCAAAATGATCCCGCTTGCCGTTGACAGACATCTGGTGAGTAGAAGTCCAGTCCCCATCAGGGTTGTAGGCATAAGTTACATCATAAGCGGGCGCCAGAGACCACACCCCCTGACGGTTCATGAGAAAGCCAATATTCTTCGTATGATCATCCTGATTACGTATCATCAGATTAAGCAGCATTCGCCGGAACTGCTGCTCTTGAGCAACGCGTGCCTGACTCTTCACAACCTGACGAATCACACGAAAGCACTGCTCGTAAGAATACCCGCCTGCCACATTAAAATCGTAATGAGCAATACCACAGAGCGTTTGCATATGAAGCTTCTTGCCAGTTTCAGACCGGTCAAACCGCTGGGTCAGAAAGTGCGCACGACCGTTTTCTTCAAGTAAGCGACTTGGCATCATCTCGATGCCCGCAGCCTGTGCCATCAAATAGCATGCATATTCAATGCGGGTATAACCTTGTGGGTCTGCCAATTCTTTATCACGATTCGCCGCAACGCCATCGAATTTGAGCAAATAATGCTGAAAGCCCGCTTCTGTATCACACTGCCCGGAACGCACCTCTCCGGTCTGCTCGTTCCAGGCGATGACGGCTTTTGCACGTGCACCACCCGCCGACGTTCCCACTGCAATAATCTGGTTCAACGCCTGAGCGTCTTCTTCGCCTTCAATAATTTCTACCGCAAGGCCCTGCTTCTGATTCAGGGCTTTATTCGCCAGCGACACCAACTCGGACAACTCGACTGGCGTTCCAGCGCCTACATGGCCTCGCGTCGCCGGAGCAAACTCCAGTGCCCCCATGCCTCGTTGCCCAATGTAGAGCAGACGTTCAACAGGATTGAATGACCCCGGATCACGCCCTTGTGCCACCAGCCACTGATCAATCAGGAGATTACCGAACTTGTCCGGCAGGGCATCAGCCAACATTCCCGGCAAGCCCTTAAAGGTCTCATGAGCTAGCTGCGGAAAACTGAAACGCCCCGCTCTTAACGGCATATGCAGTGGTGCCAACTCAATGCCCGAGCGTAGAAATTCAGGAGCATATTCGAACACGCCGAGCTGACGCACACTGTTCCATTGAACAGCGCCTATTGTGCGTCCCCAAAGCTGCACTTCCGCCAGGCTGATCATTCGTCATCGCCCCACGACCAGCTTGCATCATCTGCCGATGACGATTCAGGTCTTGCCCTCTGACGTATGGGCGCCTCCCGATAAATCCCGGCACCGTTCTCTCGGAGGCTCGCTATCGGGCTGACATCAGGCTCACGAATCAATGCATCCAACAGGTGCACAAGCCCGAGGGCGCGTAAAACAGCGATAAGATTAAGCAGACTCAGATTGCCCTCTCCGCCCTCAAAACGCCGCAGTGTGGCCACTCCCACCCCAGCGAGATCAGCCAGCGCCTGCTGTGTAACGTTACGCTGGAGACGCTCACTCCGGAGCCGCCCGGCCAACTTTGCCAGAATCTGCTGATCTGACAGTGGATCAAGATCATACTCACTCATTTATGACCTCCTAAACAACATTAATATATATAATTAATCATGAATGATCCTTAAAGTAAAAAGTATTTATACTATGCAAGCTCCACCAATCGCAGTAGAGTACGCACCTTTCTTCTCCCGTACACAAAGCTCGAGAATCCAGGCATGGCACTGAAAGCCACCATCTACAAAGCTGAACTGATGATCTCTGACATGGATCGCGACTACTATGCGACCCACACCCTGACGATCGCCCAACATCCCTCAGAAACCATACTGAGAATGATGACCCGCATCGCGGTATTCGCGTTGAATGCACACGAACGTCTGGAATTTACCCGAGGCATCAGCACAGATGACGAGCCTGATCTCTGGCAGCGCACATACAGCGATGAGACGGAGCTTTGGATTGAACTGGGCCAGCCTGATGAAAAACGTCTACGAAAGGCGTGTAATAAAGCACAGTCAGTCAAACTGTACGGCTATCAGGGCAATGCATTTGATGTCTGGTGGAAACAGCATGAAAATAAAATTCATGCATACCCAAAGCTGAGCGTAATTAAGCTCGCCGACGATGCCTGCACTCAGCTAGAGTCACTATGCACCCGCACCATGCGACTGCAAGCGACGATCCAGGACGGCACCATGTGGCTAGGAAATGACGAGCAGTCCATCGAATTTACGCCTGAGACACTCTTTGGTGGAGACCAGTCATGAGTAGCTTCCGCAGCCTGTTGCACGACACTAACATTCTGAAACGGCTGGCATCGTTGGGATACGCTGAACCTACCCCGATTCAGGAGGCCGCAATCCCTCATATCCTGGCGGGAACCGAACTGATGGCCGCAGCGCCAACCGGTACAGGCAAGACTGCAGCGTTTATGCTTCCGCTTCTGCAATTACGCAGCGAGCCCCCACGCACAGAAGAAGAAGGTTATCGCTACCCGCGAGTACTTATT
>NZ_DDKU01000125.1:0-3331 GCF_002339775.1 Thalassolituus sp. UBA2590 | reverse complement strand
GAGCCGCGCGAGCAAGTCCTATAATATCGGCGCCACTTTCTGAGTTCAAGCAAACGGAAGGTCGGGCCAACGAGGAACCAGGGCTCGAAAAGGACGAAATACGTCAAGGGTATCGATACGACAGGCTCAATATGACCGATAACAGGGACGACAAGACACGTCTTGTCACCGGTGGAAAATCCACTGGAAACGCCAGCAATTCAGACCGCAAAGCAACCGGAAAGCCATCCGGCAAAGCTTCTGAAGGTCCTGCTAAAAACGACGACGCTACTGTATTAGCGGGCGGCTCAACACCGAACAAATCTCAGCGAAACCCGGACGCCACACTGGTGACTTCGCAGACTCCCCTGTCGACGCCGACCAGCAGTCGCACTGGTAGCACCACCACTGGTGGTACTACGCCGCGCGTATCAGCCCTTAACAACAAAGTGATCAAAGGGCGTTTCGAGCTGGTTTCCATGCTCGGTGCTGGCGGTATGGGTGCGGTATATAAAGCACTCGACCGACGTAAAGTTGAAGCCAGTGACTCAGACCCTTATGTAGCCGTCAAACTGTTGAATGACGATTTCCGTCAACACCCGGATGCCTTTATTTCGCTGCAACGGGAGTCGCGCAAGTCACAGACGCTGGCTCACCCGAACATCGTAACCGTTTACGATTTTGACCGGGACCGCGACACCGTATTTATGACCATGGAGTTCCTCGAAGGCGCTCCACTCGATGAACTGTTACGGGAACATCCAAACGGCTTGCCGCCTGAGCAGGCCGAAAGTGCACTGCGTGATATTTCTAACGCACTGATTTACGCACACTCGCACAACATTATTCATTCCGACTTCAAGCCCGGAAATATCTACGTCACCAAGAACAAGGGCTCGAAGGTGTTCGACTTCGGTATCGCCCGCGCGGTATCCGAAGGCAGCGCAGCGCACGGTGCCGGTGAAAAAACCATTTTTGATGCGGGTACACTCGGAGCGCTGACTCCGGCTTACGCCAGCTACGAAATGCTCAAAGGCGCAGAGCCCGCACAATCTGATGACGTCTACGCTCTTGGCTGCGTGGCGTACGAACTGTATGCAGGCAAGCATCCTTTTAACAAAACCCCTGCAGATCAGGCGCTGACTAAAAAGCTCAAGCCTAAGCGCATTAAAGGCCTGACCCGTCGCCAGTGGAACGCCCTGTCAGGCGCACTGGAACTGAAGCGCGATCAGCGTACGGCAACGGTTGATGAGTTTTACAAACAGTTCTTCGGTAAAGCCCGCATGCTTATCTGGGCTCTGGCGGCATCGCTGACTGCTTTTGTCGTTGGTGGCGGTGTTTACTATCAGCAGTATCAGGAACAGCTGATCGCTCAGGAACAGTTAAAAGTTCAGCTCGAAGAAGAACTCGCGCAGAAACTTGAAGATTCGGCCATCACCAACCAGACACAGAAAATCGAACAGCTGGTTCAGATTGCAGCCCTCACCCCTAAGTGGGATATGGAGCTGCGCCGTGAACTGCTGAACTATGAAAATCTGGTGTCGAATATCGATGGGCTGAATACCGATGAACTGAACGAAAGTGTTCGTCAGCGTGTTATTGCAGCCTACATAAAAGAAGCGAAGCAGCGCATTGCAGACAATAATCTCGAAAACGTTCTGAGTCTTTTGCAGTACGCCAGTCGCTGGGAAGCTCCCGCAGAGCAGATTGAACTGCTGACCAATCAGGTACTGACCAATCAGGAAGCCGATCGCCTGAGACAAGAAAATGAACGTCTCGCCGCAGCGAAAAAAGAAGCCGACCTGCTTCGCCTGGAACAGGAAAAACGAGAGAAAGAACTCGAAGAAGCACGCCAGATCCGTATCCGTCAGGAAGTGGCCGCGCTCGAAAAATCCCTGCGCTGCCCAAACCAGATTGATGTCGCCGGTGACGTAGCCAGCCATCTAAAAGCACTTGAGTCGCTGGACCCGGGTCGCTCTGCTGACCTGCGTAATATCGTTGCTAACTCACTGACCAACTGCTTTAACAAACTTGCAGCCGTCAGCCCATTTGCCGCCGATACCATGCTGACCGAAGCCCGAGAGCTACTACCATCACAAGGCCAGCTCGACCCACTGGTTGTCGATTACTGCTCACACCTTGAGCCAGGGACCGGTGCTAAAGGTCGCCGTTACACCTGCGCAGATCCACTGCCACGTGAAGCAATGGGGCCTACGATGGTGGTTGTACCGGCCCCGGATGGTGGACGCCCCATCGCCATCAGCCAATACGAAATCACCTACGACGACGTCGCTGATTATTGCACTGTTTCACAGCTATGTGATGCCGATAAATACGCGCGTAATTTTATGCCTATTCACAATATCAAAGTGGATTTTGCAGAAAATTTCGCAGGCTGGCTTAGTTCCGTTACCGGGCATTATTACCGCCTACCGACCTATGATGAATGGTTAACTGCAGCGACCGCCGACGGTGCAGCTGAATTTCCGGAGCGTAACTGCTTCCTGAAATACGGAGCCATTGAGAAAGGTCTTGAGCTGCACAAAACCACCAACGGTAAGCAGAACTCCTTTGGCCTGGCATCGCATGTCGGTAACGTTCAGGAATGGGCATACCGCGATAACGAACTGGTCGCCGCCGGTGGTTCTCGCCAGACACCGCTGAACGAATGTCGATACAGCACAGTAACTGCTCACAACGGCACCGCTGACGAATTTACCGGCTTCCGCCTGGTACGTGAACTGGCACGTTAATCCTGCTTAATTGGCCGCCGGTGGGTTGATTACCCCAAGCGGCCAATCCATCCCGGTCCAGAGCACCAGAAGTGCCGTCCAACCAATAAGAAATGCCACACTGTACGGCAGCATCATGCTCATAATGGTGCCGATGCCGATGTCTTTGCGATATTGCTGCGCAAACGCTAACACCACGCCAAAATACGGCATAAGTGGTGTAATTATATTTGTACTGCTGTCACCAATGCGGAAGGCCACCTGAGTGGTTTCCGGTGCAATGCCAACAAGCATCAGCATAGGAATAAATACCGGTGCTAACAGCGCCCATTTAGCGCCGCCACTTCCCACAAATAAATTAATGGTCGCTGCGATAAGAATAAAAGCCACAAGCATAACGGGAGCTGGGGCGTTCAATTCTGTCAGCAGTTCTGCACCATGAATTGCGAAAATAATTCCCAGATTACTCCAGGCGAAGTAGGCAACAAACTGTGCCGCAAAGAACATCAAGACAAGGTAACCGGCCATGGTTGCCATGCTCGCCTCCATCGCGTCAACCAACTTATGCGACTGACGCCAGGTACCGCTGAAGCGACCATAAATATACCCACATAAAAGTG
>NZ_DDKU01000007.1:0-21466 GCF_002339775.1 Thalassolituus sp. UBA2590 | reverse complement strand
TGCCAGACCTGAGCGACTGGAGCAGCACATCAGGCAGTACACCGGACAACACGGCGAGCGGTGTGCGCTGGGTAGTGCCAGCGTTGGCCTGGCTGGCCCTGGTGTGTGCGCTGGCCCGCCCGGTCTGGCTCGGAGAACCGATACGCCTGCCCGCCGAGGGGCGTGACCTTATGCTCGCGGTCGATATTTCGGGCAGTATGGATACCGCCGACATGGAGTTGAACAATCGTCCAGTGAATCGTCTGGATATTGTTAAACACGTGCTGAACGATTTTATTAATCAGCGCGAAGGCGATCGCCTGGGATTGATTCTGTTTGGCTCGAACGCCTATCTGCAAGCACCACTGACGTTCGACCGTGAAACCGTGCGTACGTTTATGAATGAGGCGGCACTCGGACTTGCCGGGAAACAAACCGCGATCGGTGATGCCATTACCCTCGCCGCCAAGCGCATGCGCGAAAACCCGTCAGACAGTCAGGTGATCGTCCTGCTCACCGATGGAGAAAACACGGCCGGTAAAGTGGAACCCGTCAGAGCCGCAGAACTCGCTTCTGAGCTGGGCATTAAGATTTACACCATTGGCCTGGGCGCTGAGAGTATGCAAGTCCCAAGCTTCTTCGGCAGTCGCACAATCAACCCGTCACGTGAATTAAACGAAGGCGAGCTGCAAAGTATCGCCGACCTGACTTCGGCACGGTTTTTCCGCGCTCGTAATACTGAAGAGCTGAGCCAGATTTACGACTTAATCGATGAGCTGGAACCGACCGAGCGGGAGAATAAAACTTACCGACCTGAGTCCGGACTGTTTCAGTGGCCGCTGCTTGTTGCCCTGTTGCTTGGCTGGGTTCAGCTTGTGCTTGTACGACGAGGTCTGTCATGAGTGAGTTTCTGAATAACATTCACTTTATGCGCCCTATCTGGCTGGTGCTTCTTATTCCGGCTGTCGTTATGACCGTCTGGCTGACACAGCGGACGCTGCGCAAAGGCCGCTGGGATCAGTTGATTGATCCCGCACTGCAAGCACACATGCTCGACCGCACGCCGGGTAAATCGTCCATCCTCGGCGTGATCGCCGTATTCATTGCCTCTGCCATCGCCATCGTCGCCATATCCGGTCCAAGCTGGCAGCGCAAAGCGGTGCCTGTGATCAGTAACCCGGATGCTTTGGTGCTACTGATTGATATGTCGCTTTCAATGAACGCAACCGATGTCGCGCCTGATCGCGCCACCCGGGCAATTCGTAAAGCCACGGACATCGTCCGCGGCCGTGAAGATGGCATCACTGCGGTCATCGCCTACTCAGGCGAAGCCCACACTGTCGTGCCCTTTACTGACGATAAAGCAACCGTTGAGCACCTGCTGACGTCACTGTCTCCCGAGATCATGCCGAAACTCGGTAGCCGACCAGATAAAGCTCTGACTCAGGCTCAAACGCTAATGACGGATGCCGGTGTCAATGAAGCCTCCGCTCTGCTGATTACTGACGGTATCCAGAACAAAGACGTCGAGCGCATTGCTATCGCTTTGGGTGACTCTATTGACCTTAGTCTGATTGCCGTCGGCACGGCTGAAGGGGCGCCAGTACCTATTGGCGACCAGGGGTTCCTCAAAAAAGGGGATGGCACCATCGTCCTGCCAAAGCTGGATACCGCGCCGATGCAGGCACTGTATGAGGCCACCGGCAGTCGCTGGCGGGCAATGAGTTATAACGACAGTGACTGGCGCAGCCTCACCAACAGTCTTCCCGGGAGCAACGACGCCAACGCACAGGAAACGACATTCGAAACCTGGCAGGATGCAGGTTACTGGCTGACCTTTTTGCTGATCCCCATCGCCATTGCAGGCTTTCGCCGGGGTGTACTGTTCAGCCTTGTTTTAATCCTGCCACTGCTCCCCGAAACGGCGAGCGCGAACGCCTGGAAAACGGACAACCAGCAAGCCGCTGAACTTATGGAGAGCGACCCGGCCCAAGCGGCTGAGCTGTTCAATAACCCTGAATGGAAAGGCACAGCGCACTATCGCGCCGGAAATTACGAAGCTGCAGAAGAAGCCTTTACGCAAAGTGATTCTGCACAAGCGAAATACAACCTGGGCAATGCCCGTGCTCAACAAGGCAAGCTCGAACAGGCCGCAGAAGCCTACCGGGATGCACTGAAAGCAGACCCTGACCTGACGCAAGCGCAGAAGAATCTCGACCTTGTTGAAGAAGCAATGAAGCAGCAGGAGCAATCGTCGTCTGACTCTGAAGGCGATTCTGAGAATTCTGACGAGAACTCTCAGAACGACCAGCAACAGGACAGCTCGCAAAGTAATGGTGAGAACAGCTCACAGAGCAATTCATCAGAGTCGCAGAATTCAGACCAGGATCAGAACAACAGTAGTCAGAGCGACAGCAATTCCTCGGAAAATTCAGAAGGTTCTTCAGGTCAGAACTCTGATAACCAGAATTCAGACTCTGGGGAGGACTCTGAACAGGAGTCAGCTGATGATGCCTATGCTGAAGAAATGGCTGAAAAAATGGCCGAAGAACAAGCCCAGAAGCAGGCTGAAGAACAGGCCGGAAAGCAAGAACAGCAGCAAGCTGGAAAAGCTCAACAGCCAGAGACTGGGAAGTCCGGAGACCGCGGCCTGAGCGACCAGCAGGATTCACAAAACGGCGATGAAGGTCAGGCCCAGAAACAAACGGCCGCAGAGCAACAGAGCAATGAAGAGAATGGAGAGTTCAGCCATCTGTCCCGCGAGCAGCAAGCGGCGATGGAGTCTGTGCTCAACGAGGTAGAAGATAACCCGGGTCTGCTGATGCAACGGAAGTTTTTATATCAGTACCGCCAGAATGCAGATCAGACGGAAGAGGATGTTTTATGGTAATCCGTTGGATTATTACCGCAGCGCTATTAATAGCCAGCCAGCTGGTACTCGCGGCTGAATTTATCTCAAGCGTTGATCGCAAACAGATTGGCCGCTCGGACCCGGTGACTCTGCAACTGCAGCATGTCGACAGCCAGGGTGGCTTTCTGAATCTGTTATCGACCGACATGCCAGACCTGTCGCCACTGGAACGCGACTGGAATGTCGTCGGCCGCCCACGCATCAGCAAAGAAAGTTCAAACGTTAATGGCAAAAGTACCTCAACCACTCGCTGGGAAGTCGAACTATTACCCCGCCGGACGGGCGAAGTACTGATTCCGGCCCTGTCATACAAAGGCGAGTACAGTGATCCTATTCGCATCAATGTCGAAGACACAGCGACGACAGAACCCGAAAAGTCCGAGCATTTTTTCTTCGAAGTAGAAGTCAGCAGCGGCACTCACTACGTACAGGAACAACTGCTATATATTGAGCGCATGTACTACACAGTGAATCACGATGATGCTTCTCTGTCGGAATTTGAAGTCGCTAACGCCCGCGTTCAACCTCTCATGGACCCGAAGAAACACATTACCGTGGTTGATGGTCAGCGTATCGGTGTTTACGAACGTCGCTACGCGATCTTCCCTGAATCGTCAGGCACACTGGTAATACCGGGGCAACGCTTTACGGCTCGTGTTACCGACCGCTATAACCGCTTCCGCGGCTCGGCAGAAACCATTGTCAGCAAACCCATCGAATTAACCATTAATCCGATTCCTGACAGCTACCCGCAAGCGCCATGGATTCCTGCCAGCCGGTTTGTTCTGGAAGAAACATTCAGCACACCTCCGACCGAGTGGCAGGCAGGCGAACCTGTAACCCGCACTTTTACTATTAAAGCTACTGGGCTGAATTCCGGCCAGGTTCCGCCCGTTCCCATGGCAGAAGTGCAAGGTCTGCGTTACTACCCGGACCAGACTCAGGACAACAGCTCTATTTCAGAGCAAGGCATTGTGACCACGATTACTCAAAGCGTCGCCCTGGTTCCGGGAGTTGCAGGTGAGCTTATTCTGCCCGAAGTACGTATCCCATGGTGGAATACACTGGAAAACCGCGTTGAATACGCGACCTTGCCTGAGCACGAAATCAAGGTCACTCCAGCAGCGGCTGCGCCGCCCTCTTCTCAAACTTCACCCGGCATTTCTGAGCCCACTGTCGACCCAGTCGCTGGCGAACTACCCGCTGATTCAGGGATCTGGAAACTTGCACTGGGTGTCTCTGTCATTATGAACGGCCTGCTGTTAGCCGCTGTTGCCTGGCTGATGCTACGCCGACCTCCGACTGCTAATGTATCTGCTGTTACGGATCATCAGGCACGTAAAGAAGCCGCCGATAAAAAACAAAAAGAAGACGAGCACTACTACTGGCGTGAGCTTAAAAAGTCTGCCCGCGAGAATAATGCTCAGGCCATCCGCGAAAACATTATTCATTGGGCTTCAGCGGCATCTGGACGCCCGATGACCTCGCTTGCTCAGGCTGAAGTCTGGTTGAATGATGTCAGGTTAAGTGCAGCTCTGGCTGAGCTGGATGCGACGCTTTACAGCGCCGATAAAAACAGCGCCTTTAATGGAAGTAGTATTACGCTGTTAATCGAAAGAGCGATGAAAGAAAACAAATCGCAGGAAAATCAGGAATCCCTTCCCGAACTTTACTGAGCATTACCAGATTTTGCTCAGTTTCTTATGCTTGGTTTTCATGAGCGAGCTGAGCAGTCTTACTGACCGCTCAGTTCTTCCAGCAAGGCTTTAAACCCTGCCTCATCGTACACTGTTACTTCTAGTTTCTGCGCTTTAGCGAGTTTCGAGCCCGCTTTCTCGCCTGCAACCAGAAAGTCGGTTTTTGCCGATACGCTGCCCGTGACTTTAGCTCCCAGAGCCTCAAGTGCCGCCTTGGCATCATCTCGTGTCATGTCCGACAGTGTGCCGGTAATGACCGCGGTTTTACCATTAAGAGGCGCGTCTTCGGCACTGCTGACGGGTTCTTTTTCTTCCCAATGAATGCCGGCTTTCTGCAACTGCTCGATTACCGTGCGGTTGTGCTCTTCAGCAAAGAAATTAACGATATGTGCAGCCACGATATCGCCAATGTCGTCAACCGCCACCAGCTGTTCATGCGTGGCAGACATAATACGCTCAAGGAAACCAAAATAACCGGCAAGATTGTTGGCCGTAACCACGCCAACCTCACGGATGCCGAGAGCATAAATAAAGCGTGCAAGCGTCGTCTGCTTCGATTTTTCAAGAGCGTTCAATACGTTCTGCGCGCTCTTCTCAGCCATACGCTCAAGCCCGGCGATATCTTCAACGGACAGATGAAACAGATCATCGAGAGTATCAATCAAGCCCGCTTCGACCATCTGCTCGATCAGCTTATCGCCCAGGCCTTCAACATCCATCGCCTTGCGTGAAGCAAAATGTTTAATCGCCTCTTTACGCTGAGCAGAGCACACCAGCCCGCCGGTACAGCGAGCAACAGCCTCACCCTCTACTTTATCGACATGTGACTCACAGACCGGACAAGCATCCGGCATCTGAATATCAGTCACAGTATCGGGACGACGTTCTTCAACAACAGAAACGACTTGAGGAATCACATCCCCTGCACGTCGGATAATAACGGTATCACCGATTTTTACGCCCAACCGCGCAATTTCATCCATATTATGGAGCGTTGCATTACTGACCGTTACGCCGGCCACATGCACAGGTTTTAAACGCGCTACAGGGGTTAAGGCACCGGTACGGCCAACCTGAAAATCAACGCCCAATAATTCTGTTAATTCTTCTACCGCCGGAAATTTATAAGCAATCGCCCAACGCGGTGCTCTGGCGACAAAACCAAGCTGCTGCTGTAATGCCAGAGAGTTTACCTTGAAGACAGTTCCGTCTATTTCGTATCCCAGGCCCAGGCGCTTTTCACCAAGGCCTGCAAAGAACTTTTCAGCCTCTTCACGACCAGTCACAACGCGCATTTCTTCATTAATGCGCAGCCCCCACTTCTGGATCTGTTCCAGCGTCGCGCTGTGAGTTTCTGGCAGCGTATATTCGTCACTGACAACCCCAAGACTGTACGCGCAGAACTCCAGCGGACGTTTCGCCGTGATACTGGAATCCAGTTGTCGCAGCGAGCCCGCTGCCGCGTTTCTCGGGTTAGCGAATACTTTCTCACCCTGCTCCCGCGCACGTTCGTTGTAGGCTTCAAAGCCTCCCTTGGGCATATAGACTTCGCCGCGAATCTCAATGCGCTTGGGCACATCATCACCGATTAAACGCAGAGGAATATTTTTAATCGTGCGAACGTTCTGGGTGACATCTTCACCTGTTTCGCCGTCGCCACGCGTCGCTGCACGCTCCAGTAAACCATCGATATAAAGCAGGCTGATCGCCAGACCATCCAGCTTTGGCTCACAGGCATACTCGATTTCTTCACTGCTCTTCAGACGATCGCGAACACGCTGATCGAACGCCGCAAACTCCTCTGCATTCATGGCGTTGTCCAATGACAGCATAGGCCGTTCATGCTGAACTTCAGTGAAACCTGAGAGAGGTGCTCCACCGACCCGCTGCGTGGGCGAGTCAGAGGTGATTAGCTCAGGATGCTCACTTTCCAGCGCCTGTAGCTCGCGCATCAGGCGATCATATTCAGCATCCGGGAGCGACGGCTCATCGAGCACGTAATAGAGGTAATTATGGTGATTTATCTGGTCGCGTAATTCCTGAATTTTATCTTCAGGTGCGGAAGAAGAAGAGGCGCCGGATGAAGGCGCCTCTGAAAACATATCTTGCTGGCTCATACTCGTTTTTTCGCAGCCAGCCGTTGCTGGCGTTCATATTCCAATATCTGCTGACGCTCATGTTCCATCGTCTGAGTCGTCATCGCACTATGTGACTCGTCGAGCACATCAGCATTGAGGTTACGGGAAACCACCATCGCCATTTCAGACATCGCTTCGTACGCTTCCAGAGGACGTTTAGCCCCCGGCAGGCTCATAAAGAAGCTCAGCCCCATAAAGCTCTGATTCGCCATGTGCGAAGGATCAAACGTACCCGGATTACGTACCTGTGCAACCGAGAATTGAATGCGCCCCTGTCCATCGGCTTCTTCAAAACGGTGGAAAATATCTTTCTCGCCGTAGCGCAGGTCACAGCTGTTGAACAGGAACAACAGGTCACTGCCGTTAAAACCGCCTTCTTCTCGAGCGATGGTATGTATCACCAGCACCAGTTCCGGGTCAGGACGGTTGGCCAATACCTCTGCATTGGCACCCGCATAATTAACGGGCTGCGAGATAACCGGCTCTTCCGGCATGCTCTCGACTTCCTGATCAAGGTGCGGATCTTCAATATGTTCCGGATCTTCAACTTCTGAGGTCTGGTAGGTCTCGTCGCTCTCCTTTGAAGAGCCGACAGCCGATGACACCTCAGTTTGTTCCTGAGTCTCTGAATCCTGATACGCATCAGACATCACATCGTCTGTGGTTGGCGCTCGATCAGGTTTTGCTACAGGCTCAGTTTGCGCTTCGGGAGAAACGACTCGCGCTGGAGAGACGATACCTTCTTCGAAGCTTCGCTCATCTCCCAGTTCCTCAACGTCCAGTAGCACCGGCACCTTTTCATTCAGGTCGACAGGCTTAACCGTCGGGATAATATCCGCTCTCGGTGGGGTCGCTTGCGCTTCTGGTTCTGAATGTACTTTTGGCTGTGTCGATACGCCGGATGGCTCGGGAGAAACCTCAAAAGAAGGCTTGTGAGAAGCCTCCTGAAGCGGGCTTTCGTCTTCACTGTCCGAGATTGCACTGCCGATTTTCAGATCGACTGCCACTGAAACGTCATCGGTATCATCGCGACCAAACGACGGCTCGCGGCGCTCCGCTGCCTGCAGCACTGCATCCTGAGTTGCGGCGTCCGCTTTTTCTGATGAGCTACCAGTCTGAAACTGACCGTCGTCTGCTGGCGTTTTCTCTGAGGCAGACGCCTTTGCAGAGGCACTGACTACCCGAACAGTACCCGGTAACTCAGGGTTGTAATCTTCGTCATCCAACTCATCCATGCCCGGCTGAATATCCAGCCGTAATGCTTCAGCACGAGCCCGCTTCATGCGGCGGAATCCATCGACCATGATAGCGGCAATAGCCAACAGGCCTATCAGGATCAATACTGTGCGCCAGCTCCACTCCATACGTTCCTCAATAATTCTTTCTGTGTTCTAACAAATGTTGTCTGTCGATGTCTCAGACAGGCCGCTGTACTGGCCTGTGTGGGGTATTACACCACGAGCAGCCATAAAGGCAAACCACCCTTTTGAGTTTCATCTCAGGTCTGTTTAATTTGTACTCAGAGCACAGAAAGGATCGTCGGTTCCCTGACGCCTGAGGTTATCTAAAAGAAGGGGTTCGCCGATCTGTGTTTTTTCTGACGGCCCATGTGCGATAACGCAATTAAGCTTAACCGTTTTCAACCATCACTGCGGCTTCTTCAACATCGACAGATACAAGTCGTGATACGCCCGGTTCGTGCATGGTGACCCCCATCAGCTGATCGGCCATTTCCATCGCGATCTTATTGTGGGTGATGTAAATGAACTGGACCCTCTCAGACATGGCTTTAACCAAACGCGCATAGCGGCCAACGTTGGCATCATCCAGCGGCGCGTCTACCTCATCGAGCATACAGAAAGGCGCCGGATTGAGCTGGAAGATTGAGAACACGAGTGCGATGGCAGTCAGTGCTTTCTCACCACCCGACAGCAGGTGGATTGTGCTGTTCTTCTTACCCGGTGGTCTGGCCATGATGGCGACCCCCGTAGTAAGCAGATCATCCGTGGTCAGTTCGAGGCTGGCATGACCGCCACCAAAAACTTTCGGGAAGAGATCCGCGAGACCGGCGTTCATGCGATCAAAAGTTTCCTGGAAACGGTTCCGGGTTTCTGCATCGATCTTACGGATTGCGCCTTCGAGAGTATCGAGTGCCTTCTCCAGGTCATCATTCTGAGAATCCAGATACACCTTACGCTCGGACTGCAGCTTGTACTCTTCAATGGCCGCCAGGTTGATCGCCCCAAGACGCTGAATACGCTCGCCAATACGCGTCAGTTCATTCGCCCACTGCTCTTCATTCGCGGCTTCCGGCAGGCTATCAAGTACATCAGCCATGCTGAGTTTGTCTTCACGCAGCTGATCCACCAGCCCGTTCCGGCGAATATCGAGAGCCTGACACTCCATGCGAATCTGTTCGAGCTTGTTACGCTCAGCCAGTGCCTGCTGCTCCGCTTCTGAGCGCTCCTGCTCCAGCTGACGCAAGCGTGTGTCCGCCTGTTCGAGAGCATGGCGAGCCTCCGTCATGACCTCTTCGGCCTGCAGTTTCTCTTCCTGGAGAGCTTCCATCTCGGCCCTCAGCAGTTCGAGATCAGCACTGTGATCGCGGTTTTGGTTAGCATTGATCTGATCGCGACGCTCTTTGAGTTTCTGCATGGCCTCGGCCAGGCGGCTGATTGCATGACGAGTACTCTCATCGCGACTGTTGAGCGCCTGAAGTTGCAGCTGTAACTGATGCAGTCGATCTTTTTGTTGGCCCGCTGCCATACGAGCCTGACTCAAACGCTGCTCGACCTCGCTGCGCGACTGTTGCAGACGCTCACGCTCGTCGGTGTC
Organism: Thalassolituus sp. UBA2590; assembly: GCF_002339775.1. NCBI lineage: Bacteria > Pseudomonadati > Pseudomonadota > Gammaproteobacteria > Oceanospirillales > Oceanospirillaceae > Thalassolituus > Thalassolituus sp. UBA2590. Next base: position 11,906 of record NZ_DDKU01000007.1, on the reverse strand, counting down.
TTCATCCACCGCACTCATGGCCTCCTGCCATTCAAGGCGCAGCTCAGCTAACGCTTCGGATTCGAGTGTTCGGGTTTCTTCGGTCTCGTTTAGCGATTGCTCAATTTTTTCGGTACGCAGACGCAACTGCTCAGCCTTCGCTTGCTGACCTGACAGCGATGCTTTCTGCTCCATCAGTTTGCGTGAAATCATCTGCCACTCTTGCTGAGCATTATCTCTTTGCTGTTCTAATGAGCGCTGACGCAAGAGCACACTTTCAAGATCGGCTTCCCACTCTTCAACGGAAATATCCAACTCATCAGCTTCAGCGTCGATGAGTTCGAGCTCCTGCTGGCGCGCAAGAATACCGCCTTCGTTATCCTGATCCCGGGCCACCCGCAACCAGGCAGGCCCCAGCCAGATACCGTCTGGGGTTATCACTGATTCGTCCTGTGCCAGCTGTGAGCGCATCGCCATCGCTTCAGGCAAGGTCTCTGCGATGCGGACTTTGCCCATCAACGAACTCAGGTTCTGATCCGTCGTCAGCTTATCGAGCAACAGGCCGGCAGCCGCAGCCCCCCCGCTGTTGACCGTGGATTCCCATAATGTCAGCGTGCCGTCGGCAAAGCCCGACAACCAGGGTTCCGCAGCGTTTACGTCATCGACAACCACCGCTTGCAGATAATCACCCAGCACGGTTTCCACGGCGGTTTCCCAGCCCTCTGCAACCGTCAGCTGCTGCGCCAGACGAGGCTTACGGGCCAACTGATGACTCTCAAGCCAATGGGTCACACCTTCACTGCTTTGACCTAACGCGGCTTTCTGCAATGCCTCCAGAGTCGCCTTACGCCCCAGCATCTGTTGCAGGCGCTGTCGTCCCTCTTCCAGTTCTTTACGTCGACGCTCGCTGTCTTCGCGAACGTCTTCCAGCTGGCCCCGAATCTCTTCAAGACGTGCCTGCTGTTCTTCTGCCTGTAACTCAGCTTCGCTGACTTCTTCCTGCAGCAGGGCGAAGTCGCCCAGGTCGGGATCTGAGGTCAGTTGTTCACGCTCCTGCTTCAGACGCTCGATCTGCTGCTCTAATCTCAGTACCTGCTGTTCGGTCGCCTGAATACGGCTCTGAGCCACATCGGCGCGTCGGGTAGGCTCACTGGCACGCTGAGTAAAAGCATCCCACTGGGATTGCCATTGGCGCTGGGCCTCTTCGGCTTCCAGCAGCTCGGCAGCATGTTCTTCTTCAGCCGCCTGAAGCATCTCGACTTCGGGCTCAAGCATTAAACGCTGCTCTGCCAGCTCTTCCTGTTGAAGCTGATCCTGCTCCAGCTGACGCTGGGTATCGAGGATGTTTTTTTCAACTTCGGCAAGATCGCTGTCGAGCTGCAATGCCAGCTGCGACTGATGCTCTATCTTCTGCTCCTGACGGGCAATACGGTTACCTACCTCGTAGTATTTGCCCTGCGCCGTATTAAAGGCATCGGTCCGCGCCTGATGATCGAGACGCAGCTCTTCAATGCCCGCGTCTGCTGCGCGCTGCTTTGCCATATGCGCTTCGAACTGCACTTCATGCTCGCGGATTACCTTTTCACGTTGCTCGTATTCTTCGTTCAAAGCAGTCCAGCGAATCGCCAGAAGTTCGGCCTTTTTCTGGCGCTCTTCTGCTTTCAGTTCTTTGTACTTTTCTGCGGCCTGCGCCTGTCGCTGAAGGTGCGCCAGCTGGCGTTCTAACTCATCGCGAATATCACTGAGGCGCTCAAGGTTTTCCTGCGTGCGACGCATGCGGTTTTCAGTTTCACGACGACGGTCTTTATATTTGGAGATACCCGCAGCTTCTTCGACGTACACGCGCAATTCTTCAGGCTTCGCTTCGATTAAGCGCGAGATCATGCCCTGCTCAATAATCGCATATGAACGTGGCCCGAGGCCGGTACCTAAGAAAATATCGGTAATGTCTTTGCGGCGGCACTTAGTGCCATTGAGATAGTAGGTCGATTGACCGTCACGCGTCACCTGACGGCGCACACTGATTTCGCTAAATTTCGCGTGCTCACCTTTTAAGGTACCGTCGCTGTTATCAAACACCAGATCGACACTGGCTTTACTGACTGGCTTACGCTCGGCTGAGCCGTTAAAGATCACGTCCGTCATGGCATCGCCACGCAGGTACTTAGCCGAACTTTCCCCCATCACCCAGCGTACAGCATCAATCGTGTTCGATTTACCACAACCGTTCGGCCCGACGATACCCGTGAGATTGGTATTGAACGGCACAGACGTCGGATCAACGAAGGATTTGAAACCGGATAGTCGGATGGCTTTCAGGCGCATAGCAGGGGGGGACGTCCTTTTAACTGAACCGGGGCCATGCCACCGGAAGCCGCAATAAAGAAGATGATGTTATCACAGTTCGCGGGGGACAAAAGCCGGACGGCTCTGTCGATGACGCGGGGGTCAGTCCAGAGCCGGAACCGGATTTTCAGCCATGGCATCCAGTACCAGCTGGCGCTGATAAAGACTGAATTCACGGAAGAGCGGAGGCAGTTCGTCTGCTTTGCGGGCCAGAATCAATTCGACGACTTTGGCGAAAAAGTGAATTGTACGCTCCAGACCTTCCTGAGAAAAACGGATAGATAGCGCGTAGGTCCGCTGAATGGCTGGCTGAAGATCACTCAGCAGAGTCGACAGATACGGATTATTAATGACGTCAGAAGCAGCGCGCATCAGGTCAAAGCCGGCCAGCATAAACATGAACTTGTCTTTTTTAAGCTCTGGGGACTGGAGCTTCATGGCTTGATTTAACAGGGGCATTTTATTTTCGTCAGTCCACTGCAAGGCGACCTGAGTAGCCAACAATGTCAGAAGAGCCTCGTAGACATCGTAGAGACTATTCACCCGCTCAACAGTCAGCTCTGCCACCATAGCGCCACGGCGTGGCTGAATGGTGACCAGATGCCTGGACTCCAGCAATAACAAGGCCTCGCGAACAGAACCACGACTCACCTGCAATTCCTCGACGACGCGAGCTTCCTGGATTCGCTCACCAGAGATCAACTCTCCTTTGATGATGCGCTCCGCCAGATGGGCCGCTATTTTTTCTGCAAGACTTTCGTGGGCTACAAAACTCATAACTATACTGAAATCAGTGAGATGCGCGGCATAGTACCACATTGAGCCAATACCACATTGATATTGGAGGACTTTTGTCTTCTCCGAACCTGTAACCTATCAGAGTTAATGTTAGATTGTAGGACAATACAACAATCAAACAACAAGACTAATTCAAATTCCTGTTATGGAGGCCGTATGACTCAGGCAACAGCACAGACTATCAGCGCCGATGATTGGCGCATGCAACTCAAGAAGTACGGTTATCTGATCGTTTTGATTCCGGCTGTGCTCTTTCCAATTGCTCTGTTTGGTTGGGAAGCAACCGGCAGTCAGCATGACGCTTGGTGGTATTTCCCTATTTTTGTTGTGTTCGGCATTATCCCTCTGCTCGACCACCTGATTGGTAAAGACCCCTTCAATCCAGATGAAGAGGCTGATGTGCCACGCATGTCTCTGGAGAAGTGGTACCCTTTCCTTACCATCATGACTCTGCCTGTCATGGCAATCACGATTGCTTACGGCGCAGCGCTCTTCTCGAGCGCAGAAGTTGGCCTGTTCGGTAAGATTGGTATGGTGATCTCAATGGGCGTGATCACTGGTATTGTCTGCATTAATGTTGGCCACGAGCTGATCCACAAGGACAGCACTCTGGAGCAATGGACCGGCGGTCTGCTGCTGGCTCTGGTAACCTACGCGGGCTTTAAAGTAGAGCATATCCGTGGTCACCATGTGCACGTATCAACGCCTGAAGATGCGTCGTCTTCACGCTATAACCAGACTCTGTATCAGTTCCTGCCGCACGCGTACTTCCACAATTTCATGAATGCGTGGAAACTCGAAGCGAAAAAACTGAAGCGCAAAAATCTGCCAGCGCTGCACTGGAAAAATGAACTGATCTGGTGGTACGCCATTTCAGCGGCAACCATGATCGGTTTCGGCCTGGTATGGGGCTGGATGGGTGCCCTGTTCTTCATCGCGCAGAGCTTCTTCGCCTTTACCCTGCTGGAAATCGTTAACTACATTGAGCACTACGGTCTGCACCGTCGTAAGCTGGAAAACGGCCGCTACGAGCGCACGACCCCAGCGCACTCATGGAACAGTAACTTCCTGCTGACCAACCTGTTCCTGGTTCAGCTGCAGCGCCACTCTGACCACCACGCTAACCCTAAGCGTCGTTACCAGGTACTGCGTCACTTTGACGAAAGCCCACAGTTACCAAGCGGCTACGCAGGCATGGTGGTACTGGCAGTGATTCCACCACTGTGGTTCAAAGTAATGAACCCACGTGTCGAAGCCTACTACAAAGGCGAAGAACATCAGCTGACTGCTAATCAGCAGAGCTAAAACCGCTTTAACCCCCTTGGGGAGCCTCCGGGCTCCCCTTTTTTATGCCTGCCTCCTGCAAGAAGAGATCGAAGATAACGACGCGCTCAGCCAACGCCTGGCGGGCGACCAGATCAACGCATGGAGCCAGCGTTAAGCTGGCCCATTGACGTTTCAAGGTGATGATTTCTACTTCGCAGACTGAACGAGCGCGGGGACAGAATCATCACCCATCTGCCAGTCTCGATAAGGTTGGTCTACCATTGCGAGACCGAGAATCGCGCGATCCATATTGCGGGTAGCTTCGGTGATAAACTGATCCACGGGTCCCCCCTTCTCTTCGTGAGCGATGACCGCATGGACGTCATATACCTTATACAACTGACGTTGAATTCCCATCAAACCAAGGTCAAACAGAATCGGGTCTGTACCTGCATCAGCGAATATAAAGCCGTCTATGCGACCGCTCTCAACCTTACGCAACGAGCCTTCGACAGAGTGGTCTTCAATTACCAGAAACGGAAAGAGGTTGGCGTGACCACCATGGGTGGCAATCCGGTAATTCTGTAGGTTATTCATATCGAGCGACACGCCACGCCGGGTATAAAGCACAAAATTGATCGTAAAAATGGTCGTCGACGAATACCCGAAAGGCAGTGCACTAACGGTTTCATCCTGATCCTTAATCAAAGGAAAATGGAAATCAGCTTCACCAGAAGCTGCCATCATCAGAGAACGTTTAAAAGGAAAACGCTCGATCATGATTGCCCGCCCTGTTTCTGTACGCCACTGACGAATAACATCAACAAGAGGATGTTCAGGCCCTTGACCCGGGGCATCTCCCATATATGGTACAACAACCCTTAGCGGCTTTTCAGAGAGATCGTCTTCGTGGGGAGCGGTAGAATCGGGTTGCGCGACCGCCTGACCGATACAAGCGGAAAAGAAAAGCGGGAGAATAGCTTTCAGCATCGATGGACCTCTTGTTGTGTACTCCCCCTGTACCGGCAAAATCCCTCATAGTTGGTCTTAAGGTTAGTCCCGCAACGCCCCATACTCAATGTGAATGCGCAAAAAGTCTTAGAGTATTTCCAGCGTGTGATCGCCTTCGCAATCAGGGGTTCTAGGGATTTTCCGTCCAAAAACGACAAAGTGCTCTGGAGGCCCCGCCATCTGTGGCCTCCAGAGGGGTATTACTTTTTTCGAGATCCCTATTTTGGCTCTATTTGAGTAAGATTTAGTCTTTTTGGGCTAAATCCATGGCATTCGAAGAACGGGTTCAGATCTTGTCCGAGGCAGAACAAGATGAGTTGTATGGACCTCCCGCTTTCACCTCCGCTGACCAACGCTTCTTTTTCTCGCTGAACGATAAGGAGCTGGCGGTCGCTAAAAGCGTTCGCCACCGGGCTCAGCGCTACATGTTTGTAGTACTGCTGGGCTATTTCAAAGCCAAGCCGGTGGTGCTGAATCCCGGCTTTCATCAGATCAAGCAAGACCTAAAATACGTTTATCAAACCGTTTTACCAGGCCCAGGCTGTAGACCCTTTAATCTCACACCAAAAGAGAACGAACGGATTTACCAACGTGTTTTCCAGCTCCGCAACTACCAGCGCTGGAATGCCAAAGCCCACGGAGTGGCGTTGAGCGACTACTTATCCCAGCAAGCCAGAGCCTGGACGGCGCCAAGGCACCTCTTCGATGCGGCCATTGAATATTGTTCGGGGCAGAAGATCGCGAGCCCTGCTTACAGCACTCTGCAAAAGATGATCAGTCAGGTGGTGAGAGATGAACAGGAACGCATGGCCGACCGCCTTGAACGTGCAATGTCAGGAAATCTTAAGCAAGTTCTAGCGGAGCTCGTGAACGGCGAAGGTCCGTTGCCGTTCCGACAGTTGCGACAATCGGCTCGTAACTTCACCGGAACCGAGTTGGAGAAAGAACTGATTGTCTATCGCCACATCCAGCATTGGATGCCGGAAGTGGATCTGCTGTTGAGCACGCTATCACTGTCGCAGAAAAATCAGCAACACCTGTCAGAGAAAGTCGACTACTACGGTGCCAAACTGAAACGTCAAACCATAGGCAACCAAAGGCTGTATTTATTGTGCTATCTGCAAACGCGATGGCAGCAAGCGCTGGAACGTATTGCAGATGGCTTTGTGCATCATGTCAGACAGACCAAACAGAAAGCAAAGGAGTATGCGCAGGAAGCGGTGTTTAAGGATTGGCAAAACGCATCTAAAAATGTCAGCAAGGCAGCTGAAGTACTGCATCTGTTCATTGATGACAGCATTGATCTGCAACTACCATTTGCAACAGTAAGACAACAAGCACTGAGCCTGCTGACCAAAAGGGATCTGGAATCTGTATGTCTCTTCCTGAACGAGCAGCGGCGATCGGTCGATGAAGCCATGTGGCAGTACTACGACGAGAAAGAAAGCCTGCGGAAGGGTTTGCTGCGAGAGTTGTTCCTATGTCTGCGCTTCGAAGGCAGCGACGGCACCCAGCACTTAGCGACCGCCTTGGCAAAAGCACAAGGCGAACTCAACGCCCAGGCCCAATTGCAAACCGCCGATACACGGTTGCTTTCCAAAAAAGCTCTCGAATTCCTGCTGGATGGTGACGGGAATATCCTGATCGATCGTTATGAGTGGTTCCTCTATCAACAGATTCCTGATCGCCTGAATGGCCAGCTGACTCTGCCTGAAATCACTAAATACCGGGCACTCGACGCCGACCTTATCGACGGGGAACATTGGCGAAAAAACAAATATACGCTGCTTCAACAGAGCCAGTTGACAAAATTAGCGAAGGAGCCTGAAAAGCTGGTCAAGCAGATGGCCATTGAATTGGATACCCGTTTGTACGAAGTCGGCGAATATCTTGAACAGGAAGACAACCGGAATATCATCTTGCGTAATCCGCAGGGTAAACGCTACTGGCGCCTGCCTTCGGCCAGCAAGCATCATCTGGTCAACAATCCCTTCTTCCAGCAAATTCCCTCAACGGGGGTTGCGGATGTACTGCGCATGGTCGATCGTGACACCGGTTTCATTGACTGCTTCACGCATGTGCTGGTTTCCCAATCCAGAAGCCGTTCCCATGAATATGACCTGTTGGCAATTCTGGTCGGCAATGCAACCAATCAAGGCATTTACGGCATGGCACAGATCTCTGATCGTACCTATGATCAGCTCAGCACTATCCAGGCGAACTATCTTCGCCTGGAAACATTGAATGCCGCTAACGACAACATCAATAACGCGACAGCCAAGCTACCGATCTTCCGGTACTACAACATCCAGGAAGATGTGATCCACGCCAGTGCCGATGGTCAAAAGTTCGAAGCCCGGCGCGAGACCTTCAAAACCCGTTATTCGTCGAAGTACTTTGGCACACAAAAAGGCGTTTCTGCCATGAGCCTAATCGCCAATCACGCCGCCATTAATGCCAGGGTAATCGGCGCCAACGAGCATGAATCACACTACATCTTTGATTTGCTGATGAACAATACATCAGACATCATTCCGGATGTACTCTCGACCGATACCCATGGGGTGAACCACGTGAATTTCGCGTTGCTGGATCTGTTCGGATACCAGTTTGCCCCACGCTATGCCCAGGTTGGCAAAGTGATCAATGACCTGTTTGATGTCAAGGAAGACAAAGAGAACAGAATTCAGCTACGCCTGAAAAAGCCCATCAACACACATCGGATTGCGCAACACTGGGATACCATTCAACGGATTGCTGTATCGCTTAAGCAGCGGAAAACAACACAAGCGACCTTGGTAAGAAAGCTCTCGGGGTACAAGCACAATCACCCGTTGCTGGAAGCCTTGACGGAATACAACCGCTTGGTGAAAGCGAATTATCTACTGTGCTACATCGATGATGCCAGTTTACGCAATTATGTTCAGCGCGCGCTGAACCGGGGAGAGGCCTATCACCAACTGCGTCGGGCCGTGAGCAGCGTTAATGGGGATCAGTTCCGGGGCAGTTCAGACGAGGAAATCCAGCTCTGGAATGAGTGCGCTCGCCTGGTCACCAATGCCATCGTTTACTTCAACTCCAGGATACTCAGCCAGCTATTGACCAGCTTCGAATTCCAAGGAGATACCAAGAGAATAGATATCGTCAAACAGGCATCCCCTGTGGCCTGGCACAACATTAACCTCAAGGGGGTTTACCACTTCGAATTGAGCGAAAAATTGCCAGATCTGGAGGAGCTTATGCGCTCAATCGAGGGATATTTACCCGTCAGCGAAAAGTAATACCCCTCTGGAGGCCACAGATGGCGGGGCCTCCAGAGCACTTTGTCGTTTTTGGACGGAAAATCCCTAGTACCCCAATCAGACAGATACAAAGTCAGGTACCAGAACGCCAAGTACCATCTCACGCCCCTGGGCGCTTTTAAGCTCCTTTGATTGGGTTGGGCACATCCTGCTTCTCAACATCCTCTTCTGTAACGGCTTCCTCTGCGCGCTCCCGGTCTTCCTGATCTGCGGATTCGCCTTCCTGCTCTTTTCCTTTCTGAGGTGTGTAATTCAACGCGGTATACAGAGAAAAATGATCAGAGCCAATATGAGGTAAACGCTCAATCTGACTCAAAGTGAAATGATGGCTGTGGAAAACGTGATCCAAAGGCCAGCGCAAAAACGGGAAGTCAGCATGAAAGGTGTTAAATGCTCCACGACCGATCCGGGGATCAAGCAATCCACTGATATGACGGAAAAGGCGGGTGGTCGGCGACCAGGCAACATCGTTCAGATCACCGGTAACAATTATCGGTTCATCCGAGTCTGCAACATTACGAGCAAGCACTGCGAGTTCAGCATCGCGTGGTGATGACACCTCACTCTCTGTCGGACTTGGCGGCTCAGGGTGCATAAAATGCATACGTACCTCTACTCCTGAACGGAGGGTCACACAGGTGTGCATCGACGGAATATCATCTTTCACCAGGTACTCAATCGAACTGTCGCTGAGCGGCAAGCGGGAGTAAAGGTGCATACCATAAAGGTTATCAAGCGGACACTTCAGCGTATGGGGCATCTCATCTTCGAGCACGTCGAGCTGCTGCTCCCACCACTTATCTGACTCTAACGTCACCAGAACGTCTGGCTGATACTCGCGGACTAGAGAAATCAGTTTCTCGGAGTCATGGTTAGGAGTCAGCACGTTCGCGGTAATGATGCTGACCTGATTATCCAAGTCCTGAACGGTGGTTTTACGTACTTCCGCTTTCCACAGCGGCGTATACGGTAAAACCCATTTGAGTTGCCAACCTAAGGCAATAGCGACCATCGCGATACACGCCCAGTAGAGGCCGTGACCGGAGTTGCCGACGAGCAGCAGGAGTAAAAGAACAACAATACCAAAAGCTGCGATCTGGATACGTGGAAAGTCCAGGCCTCTGACGATCCAGTGTGTGAAGCGTGTTTCCGGTAATGCAGTCGCGATTGCAATCAGAAAAGAGGCAGTAATTAAAACGGTGAACATAACGATGGCTCAGATTTACTGTACGACCACTATAGCCTGCCTTTCTGAGTGGGATAAAGCTTATAACTCCCTTTCGGCGCTAGAAGGAAAACAAGTCGCGGTGCAAACAATTGAAGCTCCTATGACAGCTCTGGTAAACCAATACGGCGGAACGCCCATCGAAGGCGGTATGATGAGAAACGTACTGGCTTACACGGATGAGCGAGTTTCCTCCATGATATCCACCGCGATCGCGTACCTTGTGATGGGCAGTGGCCAATCTGGCAACTCAACCGGCGTACTCCGCAACCCTCTTTCACAATCGACGATGCAACTGATTGGTCGCGCTGAGCAATTTCCTGATGAACTCGCTCAGCTTCTTCGTGAGGATTTCTTATTAAAATTTAATAACTATGCGGGACGTGTAGATACCGAGATGAATCTGGTTCCTGATGAATTCTGGATCGAAACGCCAGCAGACGAGACAAACAAACTAGAAGATGCAACTCGCGAAGTACGTCTCACGATGCGGGAAAACGGATACTACGACGGTACAATGCTCCGCATAGCTCGTAAGATTCGCTGTCGGTTTAATCCAGAGAAAGCCGAATGTGTTGATCCTGTTGAGTAGATGGGCAACACAGACCACCAAGGGACAGTAATACTAAGAATAATTCCTGATTTTTCTATTGGATCAACTCGTGTAGGTTAATCAAGTTAGCCAACATCAGGAGGATGCATGCCAAAGCCAAGGAAGCAACTGGTATCACTCGAAGCAACACCCTACTACCACTGCGTTTCACGATGTGTAAGAAGAGCATTTCTCTGTGGCAGTGACAACCAAGGCCGTAGCTTTGAACATCGACGAGGCTGGATCGAAAAGCTCATTCTCGATCAGGCACAAATCTACTGCATAGACATTGCCGCATACGCCGTCATGTCGAATCACTTCCACGTAATCCTACACATCAACCAGGCACGAGCACGCTCGCTAACAAACCTCGAAGTCGTACAGCGTTGGCACCAACTGTATGCAGGTACTCTACTCTCACAAAAGTATGAACGTGGAGAAGAACTATCAGAATCGCAGCAAGCCATACTGGACGAACGCATTGAAGAATGGCGAGATCGCCTGATGAGCATCAGCTGGTTTATGCGACGCTTGAACGAGACCGTAGCAAGACTCGCCAACGAAGAGGATCAATGCAGCGGCCACTTCTGGGAAGGAAGGTTTAAGTCCCAAGCACTATTGGATGAAAAGGCTCTTGCTGCATGTATGGCCTATGTCGACTTGAATCCAGTGCGTGCCGCGATGGCCAAAACACCTGAAGCATCTGGATACACATCGGTTAAGAAACGCGTCGAGAAAGCTAAAGAAGCACGCACGCCAAACCATCCCAAACAACAAGCCTATGGCCTCATGCCCTTTGCAGGAAATCCCCGCCAGGACATGCCCGAAGGCATTCAGATGCGGCTAACTGATTACCTCGACCTCGTCGAATCATTCGTCTCATCCATGAGACTCACCCTTCGGGCAGCCTGACGGCTGTGCAAAGTGTTCCATACACTTTGTGGACGGGCCGCCAGATCCGCAACAACAAGCGCGGCTCTATATCTGAGGCTGAACCCACCATCATGGATCGACTCGGCATAGACGCAGAACACTGGCTCTACATCACCCAGAACTTCGAATCAGAATTCAAAGGCATCGTCGGTGCAGTCCACGAAGTGAAGTCTAAAATCACTCAATTCTGGGACGATCAGCGAGAACGAAAGCGAGCGGCAGGCATCGCCGCCTGCAAGTTACGCCTTTCCTGAAGCAACTACCTGCCCCATAGATACCATCAGATTAGTCTGAGGCATTCGCTCGTTATGAATACCGACTTTCGACTCGAAGATACCTAATTCGAAGCCTCTAACGAAGTTTTCGACTAACTCGCCTCAGTCGGCAATTTTGAAGGCAAAGAAATCAGGCTTTCTCTCTAACCATGACTGTCCAAGTAGTTCGGTCCAAGTAG
>NZ_DDKU01000186.1:2102-4167 GCF_002339775.1 Thalassolituus sp. UBA2590 | reverse complement strand
CGATGTTGAGTACGCCGCATGGTTGATGCGCTTGCATCGCAACCTGATGAAATGCGGGTACGAGAGGAGCCCCCTCGCCGCCAGCCGCAATGTCTCGGCGGCGGAAGTCGGCGACACAGGTGATGCCTGTGTATTCAGCAAGCCATGATGGATCACCAATCTGCCAACTAAAACCATCCGGTTGAGGTCGGTGTCGAAGGGTATGGCCGTGACTACCGACAACAGTGATGTCGGCAGCTGAGAGAGCATTCTTTTCTAACAGCGTAACGACAGCCTGCACGCCATATTGGGCGATTAAGCGGTCGGCATCCATAATCAGTTCAGCGCTGAGAGTCTCACTGATGGCTAACGCCTTAAAGAAATCCGATACTTCGTCTGGGTAATCAATACACAAGGCATCAAGCATCGTCACTTTGTCAGGCGTAATATCCACGAGACAAGCATCCATGCCATCGGCACTCGTGCCTGACATCAGGCCAATACAAAGAGTCATTGAAAGTCCCCGTCGGTGTCTGAAGAAACACTGAAGTCTTTCAACCAGCTGGTCAGCTTATTGGACTCCTTCATAAACGCCGCTTTTTCCGACGATTTAATAGATTCTGCTTTTGGCAGTCTTACTCGCAATGAGTCTCTGTGGACGCCATCGACCAGGAATTCGTAGTGCAGGTGCGGCCCTGTTGAAGCGCCCGTGGTTCCGACATAACCAATGATCTGGCCTTGTTTCACGTAGCGGCCAACCCGAACCCCACGCCCGAACTTACTCATGTGTGCGTACTTGGTCTGGTAGCGTTGACCGTGCTGGATGACGACGACATTACCGTAGCCGCCATTGCGACTGGCGAAGGTTACCTTGCCATCACCTGCAGCTTTGATCGGTGTCCCCGTCGGTGCTGCGTAGTCGGTTCCCCGATGGGCCCGGATTGTATTCAGAATCGGATGTTTACGGTTCGGGTTAAATCGAGAACTGATGCGGAAATAGTCAATCGGGTTACGCAGGAAGGCCTTACGCATGCTCGTGCCTTCCGGGGTAAAGTAGTTCGCTTGACCGTCGCTGTCGACATAGCGAACAGCTGTAAGCTCGCGATCTCGGTTATTAAACTGTGCGATCAGAATATCGCCGTAGCCAATCTGCTCGCCATCCAGCTGAACCTCTTCGAAGATTAGACTGAAAGAGTCGCCTTTGCGGATATCGAGCGCGAAATCGATATCCCAGCCAAAGATAGCCGCCAGCTGATAGAGAATTTGGTCAGGAACTCCCGCCTGAGAGCCGTCGTAGTAAAGAGAGTTGTCTATGGTCGCGGAGGCAAAGCGAGGGATGTAATCTGCCGTTCGTTCAATAAGCTCATATGAGAGACTACCATCATCTTCGCGGGCGAGAGAGTGTCTTGCGAGTGGAGACAGGATAATCTCCAGCTTCGAAATTTTATTTTCGGCCGTCCGAACCCAGCGCACAGTCTGACCGACTTTGAGATTGATAACATCCCGGGGAACTGCTGCTGCAATATCGATAACATCAACAGCACTGAGGTTCTCCCTATCAAACAGAACCGAGAGGCTGTCACCGCTTTTCACTGTGGTCTCTTCCCAGTCGGGTTCAGGCACAGGAGGTGGTGTGTCGGGTTCTGAGACCTCGGGAAGGTCAATAACAAACGTCTGTTGTTTGGTTGACTCACCGGAATCCGGGAGAAGAACCAAAATGAGTAGCAGCAGAATACCGAGCCCGGCACCAATCAGGTGACGTAACGGGAAATACTGTAGTTGCCCGGGCAGAGCCATCTTATTATCGAATCCTCGTATGCATTTCGCGGGAAAGTGTAAACAATCACTGAGCATTTTACCCGGTGAACTTGATTTTGCACCTTGATCAGGTATGTTCAGCTCCCTTTCCGACAACCCAAATGTGAAGATAGATCCCATGACAGCCGCACTTATTGCTGACCTGAAAGAGCGTGGTCTGCTGAACCAGATCACCGCTGAAGACGAATTTAATGAACACCTAAACGGCGGATCTCGCGTTCTTTATTGCGGTTTTGACCCGACAGCAGACAGTCTTCATCTCGGACAC
>NZ_DDKU01000186.1:1304-1788 GCF_002339775.1 Thalassolituus sp. UBA2590 | reverse complement strand
CAGTCTTCATCTCGGACACTTAGTCCCTCTTCTGGTTCTTCGTCGCTTTCAGGATGCGGGGCATAAGCCCATCGCATTGGTAGGTGGGGCGACGGGATTGATCGGCGATCCAAGCTTTAAGGCCGCTGAACGTCAGCTCAATACCGCCGACATTGTAGCTGGATGGGCAGATAAGATACGTGGCCAGGTCAGTCAGTTCATCGCCTTTGACGGTGTTGAAAACCCAGCGGTTGTTGTGAATAACCTCGACTGGGCAGGAGAGATGAATGTACTCGACTTCCTTCGTGATGTCGGTAAGCACTTCTCGGTCAATGCCATGATCAATAAAGAGTCGGTGCAGCAGCGCCTGAATAGAGAAGGGGCAGGGATCTCGTTCACCGAGTTTTCATATGCGTTGCTTCAAGGGATGGATTTCGCTGAACTGAATCGACGCTACGACTGCACCCTGCAAATTGGTGGTTCCGACCAGTGGGGTAATATCGTT
>NZ_DDKU01000186.1:0-1003 GCF_002339775.1 Thalassolituus sp. UBA2590 | reverse complement strand
TCCGACCAGTGGGGTAATATCGTTGGTGGTATCGACCTTTCCCGTCGTCAGAATGGCGCGCAGACGTTTGGTCTCACTGTTCCGCTCGTAACCAAGTCTGACGGTACAAAATTCGGTAAGACAGAATCGGGAGCTGTATGGCTGGATCCTTCTAAAACCTCGCCTTATGCCTTCTACCAGTTCTGGATGAATACGGCAGATGCTGACGTCTACAAATTCCTGCGTTACTTCACCTTCCTGCCGGTTGAAAAAATTGCAGAGATCGAAGCGCATGATGCGACGATTGAAGGTCGCAAGACAGCGCAGCCGATTCTCGCAGAAGAAGTAACCCGAATGGTGCATGGTCAGGAAGCTCTTGATTCGGCCCGTCGTATTACCGAGGCGCTCTTCTCTGGGGATCTCACGCAATTGTCCGAAAGTGAATTGGAACAGATCAAGCAGGATGGATTGCCATCAAGTGGTCTGGACATCACTGGTCTTGGAGATAAACCTCTGACAGCCATCCTGTCTGAAGCGGGCATGGGTCAGGGCAAGCAGGTTAAAGATGCGCTCGGCCGTAATGCCGTCATCGTAAACGGTCAGGCATACGGTATGGACGATCTGATGAAAGGTACGGAGATCTTCAGTGCTGGTAATGCTATGTACGGACGCTTCTTTATGGTTCGCATGGGCAAGAAAAAGCATCATTTGTTCGAACTTGAAAAATAATTCAGAAAGACTGTTGACGGCGCAGATGAGATCTCTATAATGCGCCGCTCCTGAGTTGACACGGCTTCTTCCAGAAGCGGAAAAAACAAAGGAAAAACAAGGGGTTGACAGTGGTTTTAATCGCTATATAATGCGCCCCGCTCTGAACGGAACGGATCACTTCGGACCAGTCAGAAAAAAGTGGTTGACATCAAAGATTAACTCTTTAGAATGCGCAGCCCGCTTCGAGTGAAACACGAAGCAAAGT
Source organism: Thalassolituus sp. UBA2590 (assembly GCF_002339775.1). NCBI lineage: Bacteria > Pseudomonadati > Pseudomonadota > Gammaproteobacteria > Oceanospirillales > Oceanospirillaceae > Thalassolituus > Thalassolituus sp. UBA2590. The sequence continues at coordinate 48 of NZ_DDKU01000186.1, read as the reverse complement.
TCTTTAACAAATTGTTCAGACAATTTCGTGTGGGTGCTTACTGAGATG
>NZ_DDKU01000001.1:3543-3688 GCF_002339775.1 Thalassolituus sp. UBA2590 | reverse complement strand
ATCCCTGTGGGAGCTATTCAGTCAGCTTGCCTGACTAATAGCGAAGAGGGTTATCGCGAATAGCCTCCGGCTGATTCACTCCCACCCAGAGTCAAAGTGTTTGTGGGAGCTATTCAGTCAGCTTGCCTGACTAATAGCGAAGAGG
>NZ_DDKU01000001.1:0-3194 GCF_002339775.1 Thalassolituus sp. UBA2590 | reverse complement strand
AGCCTTCGGCTGATTCGCTCCCACCCAGAGTCAACGTGTTTGTGGGAGCTATTCAGTCAGCTTGCCTGACTAATAGCGAAGAGGATGATCGCGAATAGCCTCCGGCTGATTCACTCTCACAAGGAACCACTGTGTGGTTCTATCCCACACAGGATGAAACCCCGCTGTCTTTCCTGTAAAATGCCGCGTCATTTTCATACGTTATACAGCGACAGGGGTACCCACCTTGGAAATCAATCCAATCGTCGAACAGATTAAAGACCTTCAGGCACGCACCGACGTGCTTAGGGGGTATCTTTGACTACGCCAACAAGGTTGAGCGTCTCGAAGAAGTAGAACACGAACTGGCTCAGGGCGATGTCTGGGATGACCCGGACCGCGCGCAGGAGCTGGGTCGCGAGCGGTCTTCTCTGGAAGCCGTTGTTAAGACCATTGATACCCTGGATAGCGGTCTCGGCGATGCCAAAGATCTGCTTGATATGGCGGTCGAAGAAGACGATGAAGATGCCGTCGACGAAGTTAAAAGCGAACTGGATGGTCTTCAGTCAGAGTTGGAAGTTCTGGAGTTCCGTCGTATGTTCTCGGGCGAGATGGACGAGAACAACTGCTACGTCGAAATTCAGGCAGGTTCAGGTGGTACAGAAGCTCAGGACTGGGCCAACATGCTGTTGCGTATGTACCTGCGCTGGATCGAAGCGCATGGCTTCAAAGGCGAGCTGATGGAAGTCTCCGAAGGCGAAGTTGCAGGTATCAAAGGCGCGACGATTCACGTTCAGGGCGAATACGCTTATGGTTGGCTGCGTACAGAAACCGGTGTACACCGTCTGGTACGTAAGAGCCCGTTTGACTCGGGTAACCGCCGTCATACCTCGTTTTCGTCTGTGTTCGTATCGCCAGAAGTTGATGACAATATTGAAATCGATATTAACCCGGCCGATCTCCGCATCGACGTATACCGTGCCTCAGGTGCGGGTGGTCAGCACGTAAACCGGACAGAGTCCGCGGTACGTATTACGCACTTGCCGACCAATACCGTGACTCAGTGCCAGAATGACCGCTCTCAGCACAAGAACAAAGATCAGGCAATGAAGCAGATGAAAGCCAAGCTCTATGAGCTGGAGCTCCAGAAGCGCAGTGCTGAATCTCAGGCGCTGGAAGACAGCAAGGCGGATATCGGCTGGGGCAGCCAGATTCGTTCGTACGTGCTGGATGACGCGCGTATTAAAGATCTGCGCACCGGCGTTGAAACGCGTAATACGCAGGCTGTTCTGGATGGTGATCTGGACCAGTTTATTGAGGCGAGCCTGAAATCCGGGCTCTGAGCCTGTTGCGCTTGACCATACAGCGTTGGAATGTATTTCGAAATGCTCATGTACCACTTGTACACTCCGCTTTCTCAATACATTCCGCCTTGTCTGGCCTGCGCTCACGACGGCTCAGCCGATGATGTTGCAGGAGCGCAACGCGAAGCTTGTGCGATATATATTTGCAGACCAAACAGAATTTAACATTGATCCCTAGAATACCGGGTGCCAAATGACAGATCAGAATCAAACCGTTCAGGACGAAAATAAGCTCATCGCCGAGCGTCGTGCCAAACTCGAAACGCTGCGTGAAAACAGCAAATCTAATGGCCACCCGAACGACTTCCGTCGGGAACATCTGGCGGCTGATCTGAAAGCTGAACACGGTGAAAAAAGCAAAGAGCAGCTTGCTGAAGAAGGTCACCGTGTAGCGGTAGCTGGTCGTGTTATGCGCCGTGGCGGTCCGTTCATCGGTATTCAGGATGTCACGGGGTCCCTGCAGGTTTACATGGCGAAGCCGCTGCAGAAAGAAAGCACCGCGTGGCAGTCACTGGATATCGGTGACATCGTGGCGGCAACCGGCACACTGAGCCTGTCTGGTAAAGGCGAGCTGTACGTTGATGTGGGTGATCTGAGCAACTTCCAGATTCTGACTAAGTCACTGCGCCCACTTCCGGATAAATTCCACGGCCTTGCGGATCAGGAACTGAAATATCGCCAGCGTTATGTCGATCTGATCATCAACGAAGAAACGCGTAATAATTTCCTGATGCGTTCAAAAATCATCGAAGGCATTCGCTTCTATCTGTCGCAGCGCGGCTTTATGGAAGTCGAAACGCCAATGCTGCAAACCATTCCGGGCGGTGCAACGGCGAAGCCATTTGAAACCCACCACAACGCGCTGGATATCGACATGTTCCTGCGTATTGCGCCTGAGCTGTACCTTAAGCGCCTCGTTGTCGGTGGTTTTGAGCGTGTGTTCGAAATTAACCGTAACTTCCGTAATGAAGGTCTGAGTACTCGCCATAACCCAGAATTCACCATGATTGAGTTCTATCAGGCCTACGCCGATTACCGAGACATGATGGACCTGACCGAAGGCATGCTGCGCTTTGTCGCTGAAAACGTCGTTGGTAGCACTACCATTAAATACGGTGAGTCGGAATACGATTTTGCACAGCCATTCCAGCGCATGACCATGGTCGATGCGATTCTGAAGTACAACCCGGAAATGGATGCCAATGTACTGAATAATCCGGAAGAAAATATCGACACGCTGAAAGAGTACGCGAAAAAAGTCGGTATTCCTCAGTCTGAGAAACAATCTGCGTGGGGCCCGGGTAAGTACATCTGCGAAATCTTTGAAGAAACCGCTGAAGAAAAACTCGATCAGCCGACCTTTATTACCGAATATCCATGGGAAGTGTCGCCGCTGGCACGCCGAAACGACGACAATCCATTTGTGACTGATCGTTTCGAATTCTTCGTCGGTGGTCGTGAGCTGGCAAATGGCTTCTCAGAGCTTAACGACGCCGAAGATCAGGCTGCACGCTTCCGTAAGCAGGTTGAAGAAAAAGACGCCGGTGACGACGAAGCAATGCACTACGATGCAGATTATGTTCGTGCGCTGGAGTACGGTATGCCACCAACTGCGGGTGAGGGTATCGGTATTGATCGTCTGGTAATGCTGTTTACCGATTCCCACACTATTAAAGATGTGATTCTTTTCCCGCATATGAAGCCACTCTGAGGCTAGCTGTGTTGTCCTGACTTGACTGTGTTGTAGGAGGGGATCTTACCCCCGATCACACATTGTGGGAGCGAATCAGCCGGAGGCTATTCGCGATTAGTCATCTGGAAGAATCCCTGTCGCTATTAGTCAGGCAAGCT
>NZ_DDKU01000073.1:0-8240 GCF_002339775.1 Thalassolituus sp. UBA2590 | reverse complement strand
AAGATGGCGGACTGGACGGGACTCGAACCCGCGACCCCCGGCGTGACAGGCCGGTATTCTAACCAACTGAACTACCAGTCCGCATTGTATTCACTTTATTGCAAAGTGATGGTGGGTGATGACGGGATCGAACCGCCGACCCTCTGCTTGTAAGGCAGATGCTCTCCCAGCTGAGCTAATCACCCTAATAGGCTTTTCGCTTCGCTGATTGAGTTGTTACTGCGTTGTTCCTCGCTCGTCCCTTCGCCTACCAGTAGGTATGTCTCAGGGTACTCGCTGCGGTACGCCTTGTACCATTCTCAATCATCAAACCGCATCGAGAGCGGTGAAAGCATTTCAATTTTACTTCTTGAGAGAAGCTCCTTGATTTTCATCTAAGAGGAAGATGGCGGACTGGACGGGACTCGAACCCGCGACCCCCGGCGTGACAGGCCGGTATTCTAACCAACTGAACTACCAGTCCACATTTGGTGGGTGATGACGGGATCGAACCGCCGACCCTCTGCTTGTAAGGCAGATGCTCTCCCAGCTGAGCTAATCACCCAAACTTGTTTATCGCTTCGTTGATTGAGTTGCTACTGCGTTGTTCCTCGCTCGTCCCTTCGCCTACCAGTAGGTATGCCTCAGGGTACTCGCTGCGGTACGCCTTGTATCATTCTCAATCATCAAACCGCTTTGAGGCAGTAGATGCGATGAAACAAAAACTGTTTTTGAAGATGGCGGACTGGACGGGACTCGAACCCGCGACCCCCGGCGTGACAGGCCGGTATTCTAACCAACTGAACTACCAGTCCACTTTCAAAAACTGAGTCTTTTCAGACTCTTGCATCAGGATTTGGTGGGTGATGACGGGATCGAACCGCCGACCCTCTGCTTGTAAGGCAGATGCTCTCCCAGCTGAGCTAATCACCCATGCCCTGAAGCGAGGTCGCATTCTACTCGCGTCAGGGCGGATGTCAAACTCTATATGCAATTTTTTCTACTTTTTTCAGTGACTTGCATTATGTTCGTGGTCGCGGTCTTTATTGCGGTCGCGCCACACCAGCAATGCCGGGGTAAAGATCAATGTAAGCACGGTTGCGAAGGTCAGTCCGCCTGCAATTGCGGTCGATAATTGAGTCCACCATTGTGACGAAGGAGCGCCCATACTGACTTCTCTGTGGATCAGGTCGATGTTCCACTGCATCACCATTGGAATCAGGCCGACAACCGTTGTAACAGCCGTCAGAAGCACAGGGCGCAGACGTATGGCCCCCGTGCGCATAGCTGCGTCAAAGGCGCTAACGCCGGTCATACGGATCTGGTTGTAGGTATCAATCAATACGATATTGTTATTCACCACGATGCCCGCCAGCGAAATCACACCCACTCCGCTCATTACAATTCCGAATGGCTCACCACGGATCAACAGTCCCATGAGTACGCCTGCAACCGACAGAATAATCGCGCTCATAATCAGACCTGCCTGATAGAAGCTATTAAACTGAGTCACGAGCAAGGTCACCATCAGGAAGATGGCAATAGAGAAAGCGCTCATCAGGAATATGCCGGTTTCCATCTGTTGCTCAAAGTCACCGCGGAATTTCGGTTCAACCTCAGCTTCCAGCCAGTCGAATTCTTTCAGTTTTTCACCAAGCTCAGCGATTTTTTCGTTTGAGTTTACGCCCTCTACGACGTTCGCCGTGATCAGGTAACGACGTTTGCCGTCGACGCGCACAATATCGCCCGTTTTATTAATCGGTACGCGGGTAACAAACTGGCTGAGAGGTACCAGGCCTTTTGCTGTCTTGATATTAATATCGGTGAACAGGTCGATCGTGCGTTTCTGCTCTGGGTATCTGAGAAGAATATCGAGTTCTTCATCGGCGTAATCTGGCTGGAACTGAGTAATGACCTGGCCACCGGTAATCATACGAATCAACGAGCCGATTTCCGCAACACTCGCACCAAAGCGAACGGCTTCTTCGCGATCAATATCCAGACGCCATTCGACGCCATCAAGAGCACGGTCGTCGCGCACGTCTTTCAGTTCAGGGTCTTCCTTGAGAATGGGCAATATCTTTTCCATCATCGGAATAATATTGCTTTCACTGCGGCTGCTCAGTTGCAGCTGAATCGGTGGGCCGCCTGCCGGGCCGCCTTCTTTTTTGCGGGTCTCGATAATAATACCCGGCAGGTGCGCCGTGCGCTCTTCGATTTCTGTGAGGATATCGTCAGCGGTTCGCCGTGACTGCCAGTCGACTAACTCCAGCTGAATACGGCCAACCAGATCGGGCGGAGATGACTCCATACCACCACGCGGTGCCGTTACAAATACGGAGGTATAAATCGCATCGATTTCTTTCATGTCGAAGATTTCATATTCGACTTCTCTGACCAGCGCTTCGCGCTCGGCGAATGAGAGATTGCCACGGGCACGAACATCTACCATAGCGACATCCACATCTACCTCGGGAAAGAACTCGGTGCCGTGCCCACCAATGCCATAAATTCCGAAAGAAGCGGTAACAAACGAGAGAACAATGAGACAGGTTTTCCCTGGGCTTTCCAGAGCCTTGCGCAATACCTTCACGTAGCGGGCAGAGAACCCGCTCATCTTATGAAAGTCTCCGTTTTCAGCAGCGACAATCACATCCAGTGCTTCCTGATCATGATGCCCAGCACGTCCGAGCACCTTGCCTACCGCAGGAATCACAATCAGTGCCATGACCAGCGAGCCGGTGAGCGTAAAAAGCAGTGTCAGCGGCAGGTATTTCATAAACCCGCCCATAACACCCGGCCAGAAGAGCAGGGGAAGGAAGACCGCTAAGGTCGTCGCCGTTGAGGCAATAATCGGCCAAGCCATCCGGCGGGCGCCTTCGTTATAGGCATCGCGCGCCCGCATGCCTTCAGCCAGTCGTCGGTCGGCGTATTCAACAACTACAATGGCGCTGTCGACCAGCATACCTACAGAGAGAATCAGCGCGAACAGAACAACCATGTTAAGCGTATCGCCCATCGCGTTGATGGCCATAATCCCCATCAGGAAGGCACCGGGAATGGCGAGGCCAACGAGTACCGAAGAGCGCACACCAAGGCTGCCGAGAATCAGCAGGAATACAAGAAGCGTAGCCACCAGAACACTGTTGAACAGATCGTTCAACATGGTACGGATTTGTTTCGACTCATCCTGAATGATGCCGAGTTTTATTCCCTCAGGAAGCATATCTTTGGCAGCATCTGTAATGACCCGGACTTCATCCAGCGTCTCAATAATATTGGCGCCGATACGCTTTTTAATTTCCAGGGTAACGGCCTGGTGGCCGTTTACGCGTGCACCGGTAGAAGGGTCTTTAAAAGAAAGGCGACCTACGGCCACGTCCTGAAACAGAACCACTTCGTCACCGACAGATTTAACCGGTAGCCTCAGAAGCCCTTCAATATCGTTAATCCTGCCCGGAATTTTTACACTGAAGCGCCCTTGTTCATTATTAATGTCTTCAGTGGCAACGAGCAGGCTGTTGTTACGTAGCAGGTTACCGACTTCGGTAAGAGACAGACCATAGTTGTCCATTTTTGCAGGGTCGATAATCAACTCAGCGACCTGTTCGCGCTTACCTTTAATATCGACTTCCAGTACGCCCGGTAATGACTCAATGCGTTTTTTCAGTTCGTCCGCAGCCAGATAGAGAACGTGTTCGTCGACATCTCCTGCAACGGTAACCACCATCACCGGAAAAAGCGCAACGTTGATCTCACGGACAATAGGTTCTTCACTGTCGGCAGGCAGCTCACCAACGGCATCATTGACTTTGTTGCGTACGTCTTCGAGTGCATTGTCGATATCGACGTTGCTGTAAAACTCTAACTGAATAGACAGGTGCCCGAAGGTCGCGGTAGACACCATTTCTTTCAGGCCCTCAAGACCCTGCAGTTGAGTTTCCAGGGGTTCATAAAGCAAGGTATCGGCATCTTCAGGAGAAATACCATTATGAATGACCGACACGTAGACGTTAGGGATAGTTACGTCAGGCGAGCTTTCTTTCGGAATCGTAATAAGTGTTGCTGTGCCGGTGATCAGCATCAGCACAAACAGCATAATGACAGTGCGGTGCCGGTTGATAGCGGCTTCGATCAGACTTCTCATATTTCAGCGGCCTTCTGCTGATTATCGCCTGCGTCGTCATCCCGCTGAGTGCTATCGGTGTCTTCGTTTTTCTTAGAGCGCGAAGATTCCTGTTCTTTGGCTTCGACTTTCTGGCCGATGTCGACGAAGCCCTGACCCACCGTAATAAGACGAATGTCGCCCTCGGGGCCGTAAATCCAGATACCGTCGGTACCGGCTTCGAGGATATCGACGCTGACAATGACCACCCGGTTATCTTCATCAAGTAACTTAACCCCGAGGCCACCGTCTTCGGCGATAATCAGCAGGGCAGGCGAGATCTCGTAGGCATCCTGTTTACCTTGAGGAATTATTAATGTTGCGGTCTGGCCATCATAGAGGCCCGCACGGTCACCTGTGACTTCCATCTCTACGGCGTATGTGCGGGTGTCTGCAGAGGCGGACGCAGCAATAAAGCGGATAGTGCCTTTTACACGCTTGCCGGTTGGTAATTCTGCGTAGGCTTCAGAGCCAACACTCACGTCATTAATCGACTTTTCAGACAGAGCACCTTTAATCAGCATGGTGCGGTTATCAATGACGCGCACCAGCGCTGTACCTGGTGATACGTACTCACCTTCTTCGACGTAGCGTTGGTCATAGATACCGTCAAAAGGGGCTTTTACGCGCGTGGCATCGAGATCGAGTTTAATGTCGGTCAGCGCGGCTTCCGCTTCTGCCAGTTCGGACTCTGCGATCACTACCGCAGACTGGTTCGTCAGGTCACGATCAAACAGGTTACGTGTGCTTTGCGTTTCGAGTTTACGACGCTTGAGTTGTGCTTCTGCCTGTTTCAGGCGAGCGGGCAGGTTGCGCTGATCGATCTCAAGCAATAACTGGCCTTCATTGACCTGCGTGCCTTTTGTTGCTGGCAGGCCGGTCACTTTTCCGCTGACCTCAGCCACAATATCCACCGCGCGGTTAGCTGCGACATGCGCAGAGACTTTTACCGAGCGTTCTTTGGTTTCAGGTTTGAGTACTTTATAAGCCACCATCAGGTTGAGCTCTTCCTGAGAGAGCGGCCGCTCTGTGACATCTTCAGTATGTGCAGGGCCGGTTGCCACCCACAGAACGAGAATGAACAGGATCGCCAGTGCGACTTTGTGTGAGAAGCTCAGCTTCAGTGCGTAACTCATAATACTTTCCTGAAATCCGGGGGCGCCAATACGGCATTCCCTCTGTCTTAGCCGCCATGTTTTTGAAACGGGACACGCCGGTGGCTGTTTTTGTACCTGCGGGATATGTTTAAAACAATGGCCGACCATAACATTTAACGTTACAGATTGTTGCAGATGCAGGACAATCATAGTTGAAGATCCCACTCAGGCCTCATCGTTACGTTCGCAGGCACGCTCGCTCGCTGATACTATGCGCGCCAGCTAATTGGGCATGGTCAGCATGCCACAACATATATACAAGGCTCTATTAATGGTATTAGTCAGACTACAGCAGGTTGAGCTGGCATTTGGTGACCATGTTCTACTGGATAAAGTCGATCTCGATGTACAGAGCGGTGAACGCCTGTGTGTCGTCGGTCGTAATGGTGAAGGCAAGTCGACGCTGCTTAAAATCATCAACCGTGAAATTACCCCGGACGATGGGGGGGTTCAGTATCGGGATACGCTGCGTGTTGCGGCTTTGCAGCAAGAGCTTCCTAAAAGTGTCGACGAGTCAGTCTACGATGTCGTCGCCGATGGCATTGGTGACCTTGGAGCGGTACTGGTGCGATATCACGAAGAAACGGCTCGTGGTGCCGACGCTGACCTGAAAAAGCTGGAGACACTTCAGACAAAAATCGAAGCCGCTGATGGCTGGCGTATCCAACAGCGTGTAGATGCCATTATTCAACGCCTGAATCTTCCTGCAGAAAGCCGCTTCAATGAGTTATCTGGCGGCTGGCAGCGTCGTGTCATGCTGGCGCGGGCACTGGTGACTGATCCTGAATTACTGATCCTCGATGAGCCAACCAACCACATGGATGTTGAAACCATCGAGTGGCTGGAAGAACAGCTCAAGCAGTTTAACGGCGCTTTGGTATTTATCAGTCACGACCGGGCATTTGTTCAGGCGTTGGCTACACGTATCGTCGATCTGGACCGGGGTAACCTTTATAACTGGGTGGGTGATTACCGCGGCTTCTTAGAGTTTCGTGAAAAGCGTCTGGAAGATGAAGCCACCCAGAACGCCTTATTTGATAAGCGCCTCGCCGAAGAAGAAAAGTGGATTCGCCAGGGCATTAAAGCTCGTCGTACGCGTAACGAAGGCCGCGTTGAGCGCCTGAAAGAAATGCGCAAGCAGCACTCGGCGCGTCGTGACCGCGTTGGTACAGCCAACATCAGCATGACCGGCTCTGAGAACTCAGGTAAGCAGGTGTTCGAACTGACCGACGTCAGCTACGCCTGGAAAGACGTCAGCCAGGTCAAAAATTTCTCGACCATAGTCATGCGCGGTGACCGTATCGGCTTAGTCGGCCCGAACGGGGTGGGTAAAAGTACCTTATTAAAGCTGTTACTCGGAAAGCTGCAGCCTCAGTCAGGCAATCTCCGCACGGGCACCAAGCTCGAAGTTGCGTATTTCGATCAGTCGCGTGATGTGCTGGAAGAAGATAAATCCATTGCCGACAACGTCGCAGATGGCAAAGACCACGTAGTCGTAAACGGTCAGAGCCGGCATGTGATTGGTTATCTGGGCGACTTCCTGTTTCCACCAGAGCGGGCGCGTACGCCGGTTAAAGCGTTATCCGGTGGTGAGCGTAATCGCGTGATGCTGGCCAAGCTCTTTCTGAAACCCTGCAACCTGCTGGTGATGGATGAGCCGACCAACGACCTGGATATCGAAACGCTGGAACTGCTAGAAGAGCGCCTGATCGATTTCGACGGCACGTTATTACTCGTATCGCACGACCGTGCCTTTATCGATAACGTCGTTACTCAGCTTTGGGTCTTTGATGGCAGTGGCCATATTGATGAACATGTCGGTGGCTACAGTGACTGGCATGAGCGTACCGGTGGTCATAAAAAAGTACAGAAAGCCGAAGCACCGGGGCAGAAAACCGCTGATAAAAAGCCAGAAGCACAGCCCGAAACTAAGTCGGAAGCGCAGTCTGACAAGAGACCTGCTGAAAAAGCGGAAAAGAAAAAGCTGTCGTACAAGCTTCAGCGTGAACTGGATATGCTGCCCGAGCAGATTGCCACGGCGGAAGCTGAGCGGGATAACATTGTTGCCGTGACCGAAGCGGCAGATTTCTACAGCGGTGATCAGGATCACGTGCAGGCAACACTGGCAAAACTCGCTGAGATCGAAGAGCAACTGGAGGCGCTTGAAATGCGCTGGCTCGAACTTGAGGAGATGACCGAATGATCTGGCCAATAGCAATACTGGTAGGGCTGGTCGTATTTGGCTCTATTTATTGGTTAAAACCGAGCCCGCGTGATAAGCGTTTGGCAGATCTGCGTCTGGATGCGATAAAGCGCAAGCTTCATGTGCGCCAGTACACCTTTAAACCTGACTCGGCGAAAACCGGGATTCGTGACGCCTTTACAGGAACGAACTACACCCTCATGGACCCGAAACCGAAAAAGCGCGATAGCGGTGAGCTTTTGTGGCGCGTCGTTGGTCAGCAAGGTTGGGATAGCGATGGATTGCCAGAAGGGCTTGCCTGGCATGATCAGGGCAGCGAACAGGACGCTCAATTACTGACACGCCTTGTGAAAGAACTGCCGGATGATTTGCTGTTGCTTGAGGTATACAGCAACCGGGTGACTATGATGCCGGCAGAAAACAAGACGGCCAATGCAGCCGCCTATGAAGCGTTTCTGACTGAGATACTGAACTCAGTTGTTCACTCGTAAGAAGCAGCCAGCTGGTGGAGCGCTTCAACGATACTGTCGTTGTAGTTAACCACCAGAAACGGCACCGAGTTTTCGTTGTAGTTCGAAATAGAACGACTCAAAAATTCCCACTTGTGACGGATGGCACTGACGCGTAGCTCGTCTTCCTCAGGAATAACTGCATCCAGCTTGTCCAGAAGCTGCTCAAATTCCGCAGCCATCTCTTTCGGGCTCTGCTCCTGATACCCGACGAATACTTGCCCCAA
>NZ_DDKU01000088.1:0-8332 GCF_002339775.1 Thalassolituus sp. UBA2590 | reverse complement strand
CCGTTTTATCGGGGCAAGATCACTGGTTTTCCGCTACGCTCCAAACCAGCCGCAAATGCGGGCGTTATGCGTACTCGTAGGCTGTATCCATGTTGAGTAAGATCTTGATTTACATTATTTCAGCAGCGTGCTTAATTGCGTTGACTTACTGGATATATCTGTACATAACCGACGCTCCAAAAGTAGTGAGCGTTGAGCGCGGAGTAATAAGCTCACACCGTGGCGAATCAACATTTGTTGAGTTAGAAAGTGGTGCAATAATCGAAACACCGATTTATGAGAGTCAGCAAGGTTCTGAAGTGCTTGTTGTTGTGAAATCGGGTAGGAGAACGGGTAACATCTCATACCTAATATCTAAGCCTTCAAAGATCTTGATAGCAGTAGACGCTGACAGTTTCGATGAAGACGGCAATTGGAAGTAGCGCATAACAAGGCCAGTAACAGCGAGCAATTTTTCCGTCGCTTTTTCGTGGCGGGCGCTACGCTGCCACAAAAAAATCCACTCCAAAATTGCCGCGTTCTGGCGGCGTTATGCCTCACAGCCAACTTACAATCTCATTCAAATTAGGAGATAGAAAATGAAAATAGTTATCGTCATAGCACTCTTTTGTGCAGCAGCAGTTGTTCCGTCATTCGCTCAGACATCACTTTATGACCCATCAATCGAGCACGAGCCGAAGGATGGTGTCGTCAAACTGTATGGTGCTGGGGGGCCGAATACCGCCTTCAAAAAAGTCGCTGAGGTCTGGGAAAACCGTTCGGGTACCAAAGTGGAAATTATCGCCGGGCCTGAAAGCAGATGGTCTGCTGATGCCCAGGCAGATGCCGATATACTTTGGGGTACTTCGGAGCAGTCGATGACGGCATTCCTGCTAACCTACAAGACCTTCGACCCCAGCAAGGTCGAGCCGATCTATATCAGGCCCACCGTTATAGCCGTTAAGGCCGGCAACCCAAAGAATATTCAGGGCTTTGACGCGCTTCTAGTGGAAGGAATGAAAATCGTCGTTACGGAGGGCAAGGGCATCTACAACACCTCCGGAACTGGAACATGGGAAGACGTCGCCGGACGCATGGGCTCGCTGAATGACGTCGCGCAGTTTCGTAAGAATATCGTGTCGTACTCGCTCGGTTCTGGCGCCAGCTTCAATGCGTTCAAGGAGCTGGACGCTGATGCCTGGATTACCTGGCCGAACTGGCCGATCACGCACCCCGATGTATTGGAGCTTGTTCGCTTAGATGAAGACCGAACGATCTGGCGAGATGTCAATGTAGTCATCTCACCTGACGCAGACCGTGAGGCGCAGATGTTCCTAGACTTTCTGGTTACCGAAGAAGCCCAAAAGATAATGGCCACCGAAGGGTGGCGGAGATAATCGCTATTTATTAGTTGCCCCATAATTCGATGCATAACAAGGCGCTGCACCGGACGGCAATTCCGCTGCGCTCCATTGCCGCCGGTGAGCTTAGTCGTTATACAGGGCGTTCGTCTTGACGTACGTACCGAGAGGCGTACACTTGGTGAAAAGTTAAACACGCAAGAGGTGCGTTATGACCGGAATCACTGCAACTGAGGCGCGCAGCAACCTTTATCGGTTGATTGACGAGACCGCCGAGTCCCACCAACCAATCGTCATCATGGGTAAGCGGAATAAAGCTGTTCTGGTATCCGAAGAAGACTGGTCTGCTATTCAAGAAACACTTTATCTGCTCTCCGTACCCGGTATGCGGGGGTCTATTCGGGAAGGGATGGATACCCCCGTGGATGCATGCGATGAGGAGCTGGACTGGTGACATGGAAGTTGGTTTACACCAAGCAGGCCCAGAAAGATGCAAAAAAGTTGGCCTCCAGCGGCCTCAAACCAAAAGCCCAGGAACTGTTAGCGCTAATAGCGGAAGATCCTTATCGCAAGCCGCCTCCGTTTGAGAAGCTAATTGGTGATCTTGCGGGGGCCTATTCGCGTCGCATTAATATTCAGCATCGCCTGGTCTACCAAGTACTGGAGGACGAGCAAGTGGTGAAAGTCCTCAGACTCTGGAGCCACTACGAATAATGCATAACCAGCCGCTGTTGCCGGACAATTTTTCCACCGCTTCGCGGCTCCAAAATTGCCGCAAAGCTCAGCGTTAGGCTAAAAGCTTAACTTTCATTATTGCGTCTTTGTTGCTGATAGTTGGAAGGTGTCATTTTCATTTTCTTCTTAAAGAGACGACGAAATACGCTATCGTCCGTATAACCCAGAGAAAGGGCGATTTCCTTTACGGACGTATTGGTGGTTGCTAACAATGTGCAAGCATGGCTTATTCTAACCCCGTCAATAAAGGCTTTGGGGGTTTCTCCGGTTAACTCTTTTAACTTACGATTTAGCGTACGTTCAGATACAGCCATTATTTTTGCCAAATCACCAGCGCTCATGGTTTGGTAGTGTGCTTTACGAATGGTATATTCCGCTTTTGCAAGGAATGGATTGTTTGAAGCCTGATACCCCTCCGGCACATACAGGTTTTGAGATTTTGGTATCGCATCAACGACAGAAAAATCAGCCACAACCTTCGCCGTTTCAATACCAGCAAGCTTTTTCACTACATGCAATGCAATGGTAACCCAGGAAAGGGGGCCACCAGCAGTGATGATACCGTTATCATCAATTAATTCACTTGCCCATACCGCATTCGCCTTTGGGAATCGTTGCTTTAATTCATCATGTAACCACCACGTGGTAGTGCATTTTCGGTTATTAAGTAAGCCCGCCTCTCCAAGTGCAAATACACCGCTACAAGAGCCACACATGAGCGCTCCTTTTTTATATTGTGTAGCCAACCATGAGCAGGTAAGCATATCTGTAGTGGTTTTCGGTGGGTGTCCTTGACCATTTGGAATAAACCCAGGTACCAACACTGCATCGCAATGCTTAATTGAAGCAAAATCAGAGTCGACCTCAAAATTACGCCCATGCCCGTCAGTTATCGGCTGCCCATCATGATTCGCCAAAATCACGTTTGGGTGCCAGTCCACCTTCGAAAGTGCTCCATCTCCAGACTTCTGCACAAAATGCAAACCACTTAATGCAAAGATATCAACCATGCCCATAAGCCCTGATGGTAAGGCGTTATTCACTGAAAGAATCACAATTGTCGTCATTCATACACTCCAAAAAACAATGGCAGATATTGCATGTATGGTGTCTTTTTTGTCACTACTGGTCAAGCTGAGCCAAACCCTACAATGGCACCTCGATTTCAACGTAAGGGGAATTTATGAAAATTTTCAATCCTATGCGTAAAGCAAGTATTTATCTAACTGTATTTCTATTCATTTTAATGAATGCGTCTATATCACGCTCAGAAGTACCAAAACAGGAGACTATCATGAAAGAAGCAACCTATATTCCATTTGAGGCTAAGTCTGGACAAGACAAAGAGCTAACTGCTTTTCTAAAGGAAGGCGCAACATTGGTCGCGCAAACTGAACCCAATACCTTGTATTGGTATGCGCTTAAAAAAAACGATGGCAGTTTCGGAATTTTTGATTTTTTTCCAAATGAAGCGGGCCGGTCAGAGCACTTTGCAGGGAAAGTAGCAGCCGCATTAAATACCAATGCAGATACGCTCGTAGCGCATGGTTGGGATAAGGGGGTTGTTGCTAATATTTCTAACTTTAGCATTTTATCCTATAAAGAACCTGACACAGACTTAGAAAATGCTACAAGCGCAACTTATATAGTGTTAAAAGCCCAACCAGGAAAAGAGCAAGAATTACAGCAGCTATTAATCGGAGCCGCATCTGTTGTCGCACAAACTGAACCAAAAACGTTGTTATGGACATCACTTAAATTAGATAGCAACACTTTTGGTATTTTTGATACCTTTACCGATGAGGGTGGAAGAGAAGCTCACTTTGCCGGGAAAGTTGCTGCTGCCCTCAAGGCCCAAGCGGATGATCTTGTCGTTGGCGGCTGGGATAACGGTGTTCTAAACAACATTCATAATTTTGAGATTATTGCAGAAGCTGGTAAATAATTTTGGTCTTCTAGCTTGTATGCTCACAATTAGCCTGACAAAGTGTTCAACTGGACCCTTAAAAGCGCGGCGGGACGCGCAAAAAGCGCCCGCCCAAAGGCCGAGCGTTAGTTTAATAAGGAAAGGAAATCACTTGTCAGAAACACTGAGAGCTTTGAAGCCACCTGGACTAAGGTCTGGAATGATTGGCCTGATTTCCCGTTTTCAGGCACCTACTGGCGCCCTCGCCGTGGTGATCTGGTGTTCTATCGCAGTAATACAGGCATAGGCGGGGGATACCAACCACGTTGTTTTATCACTCGGCCCTGACAACGCGGACAATATTGAAGTTATTTCGTTTGGCGAAGGTTTGCAGAATCCGGCGCAGCCTGCCGTCACTCGCGGTAAGTACGTTGCTCCGCCCTGGTATTGAAGGGTTTTAACTAGCACACTGCTACACCGTCTGTGAAAGCTGGCGAATATCTTTCATCGGCGGCGCCCCAAACAGACGGCTATATTCTCGGCTGAATTGTGAGGGGCTTTCATAGCCGACCTCAAAGGCCGCTTTTGATGCATCGAGGTGTTCTGCCAGCATTAGTCGACGCGCTTCATTGAGCCGCATTTTCTTCTGAAATTGCAGTGGGCTCATCGCAGTCATACTGCGAAAGTGGTTATGAAATGCAGAGACGCTCATTCCCGAGTTATTCGCCAGGTCTTCGACTTTTACTGGCTTACTGAAGTTTTCTTTCATCCATTCGATGGTGCGGGCAATCTGGTAGCCATGGTTGGCGTTCGAGGTAATAGCGCGTAAGCGTGGGCCTTGGTCGCTTTTCAGTAATCTATAGAAAATTTCTTGCCGAATAAGGGGGGCGAGAGGCACGATATCTTCTGGCTGACTCGCAAGACTAAGAAGTCTGCAGAAGGCATCATTCAAATTTCCGGGCACCCGGCTGACTCCGATTCCGCAGCGGTCTGTCTGTTTCTTATCCGGCGTTATCTGATTATCTATCATTAGTTGTGAAATCAGGCGAAGGTCGAGTTCCATGGTCAGGCCCAGATAGGGCTTCTCGGGTGAGGCTTCAATAATTTGCGTGACGACAGGAAGCTCAACTGAGGTTATCAGGAAGTGCTCGGCGTCGTAGATGAAGGTCTCTTCTCCAAGGAATAAGCGTTTACGTCCCTGGCCGATCAGGCAAATGCTCGGAGCTAGCATATAACTGGTAGGGTCGGTGGGTTCGGTCCAGCGGTGAAGACTCAGTCCTGGTACATCGGTATCTATGCGGGCTTTCTGTCCGATAAGGCTGGCAATGAGGCCGCTTAGCTTGTTGTCCAAGGCGCTATCTGAACTACTTATTGAGGTGTTTGTGGACATTCGCTCGCCCTGTCGGCTGCTTTCGATTAGGTCTCTTTATATTAGCACTGGCTTGAGGGCAGGGTTGAGGCTCTCTGTTGTTGATTGTAGTAATAGGCAAGGATCGGCAATTTATCGGCAAGTGTGATTGTGTGTGGTGTCTTGAATAATAAGATCTCAACTGATTCGTTTGTATCACCGTTGCACCTTAGGGTTGCGATCTTTCCGCTGGAGATATTACCTATTACACTCTATTCCTCAGGCTTCTATGTTATTCAGTAGCTTCTAAGGGCTTTAATCAGAGTGTATCCAGCGGATCAACATCGATGTGCCAGCGTACTTTGTTGAAGCCTTTTAATTCCTGAAGTTGTTTCAATGCCGCATCGAGCGTCTGGTGCAAGGCCTTACGCTCGCTGCAGAACACCTGTAGCTGAAAACGGTAACGACCGTTTCGGCGTTCCATAATTGCAGGCACCGGGCCGAGCAGTGTGACGGGGGCGTCTTTCTGGCCGTATTGTTTTAACCAGTGTTGCAGTATGTGCCGGGCCTGTTCGAGAAAGCGTTGAGCCGTCGCTCTGTCTTCACATTCGCTGCGTAGCATGGCCATGTGGGAGTAGGGCGGCAGTTGCTGATCTAAGCGCTCGCGCAATATCGAGAGTGCCAGCGCGTGATAACCGTCATCGATTAACAGGTTGAGTTGCGGGTGGTCGGCATAGAGGGTCTGAATCCAGACATCGCCGGGAGACTCTGCCCGGCCAGCACGTCCGGCGACCTGCTTGATTAACTGCGCTGAGTGTTCCATTCCCCGGAAATCCGCACTGAATAATCCAGCATCGCTGTCGAGTATTACCACCAGTGTGACATCGGGAAAGTGATGGCCTTTGGCCAGCATTTGCGTACCGACCAGAATGCACGGATCACCAGTATGAATTTCTTCAAATAAATCATCGAACGCCTGCTTCGTACGCACGGTATCACGGTCAACGCGCTTTACGGGTGTTTGCGGAAATAACACGGACAGATGGTCTTCAATGCGTTCAGTGCCCTGACCGATGGGTTCAATATCCGGCGAGTGACACTCCGGGCACACTTTCGGCACGGGTTGCTGATAGTCGCAGTGGTGGCAATGCAGGTGCGGAGGATATTGGTGCAGTGTCATGCGCGCATCGCAGCGTCGACACTCTGCATTCCAACCGCATTGTTTGCACGCTAATAAGGGGGCAAAGCCACGACGGTTTAAGAATACCAAGACCTGCTTGCCGCGATTCAGGTGTTGCTGCATGGCGCTGAGTACTGGTTCGGCAAAGCCGTGCACCAGAGGTTGATGCAGAATACTGTGGAGCTTCATGCCCGGTGGTCTGGCATTTCCGGCACGACGGGTCAGTTTTAAATGCAGGTATTTGCCTGTTAATGCGTTATGCAGACTCTCCAGCGACGGCGTTGCAGAGCCAAGCAAGACAGGTACCTGAGCCTGATGGGCACGCACGAGTGCAAAATCCCTCGCCGAGTAGCGCAGGCCATCCTGCTGTTTAAAGGAGCCGTCGTGCTCTTCGTCGAGAATAATCAGGCCCAGGTCCGGCAGGGGGGTAAACACCGCTGAACGGGTACCGATCAGAATCCGCGCCTGACCTTCACGCGCCTGTCGCCAGCCTTGCAGTCGTTCACGATCATTCAGACCCGAGTGAAGCAGTGCGACGGGCACATTAAAACGTTCCTGAAAGCGGCGCACGGTCTGCGGTGTCAGGCCGATTTCAGGCACCAGCAGCAGCGCCTGTTTTCCCTGTTTTATTACCTTATCGATAAGCTGGAGATAGACTTCAGTTTTGCCTGAGCCCGTCACGCCTTCAAGCAGACAGGCCTTAAATTTCCCCAGTACGTCAGAGACTTTTTTCACCGCCGATGCTTGCTCGTCATTTAGCTGCAATGCCGGTCGGACGGATTCAGGTAGTGCAGGGACTGGCAGTCGCGTCTGTTCCTCGATTAATCCGAGTTCGGCCAGCTTACGGCACTGGGCCAGCGAAAAGCCCTGAGCTGTCAGAAATCGATGAGCAATGTATTCCTGTCGCTGAAACTGCTGCCACAATGCCAGCTGCTTGCTGCCTTTGAGTGCTGGCTCTGTATTGGGTGAGGCGATACGTTGCCAACCGCTCTCATCGGCTTCGTTCAGTCCGGCTCCGCGCCGCAGCATGGTTGGTATCCAGTGTTCGAGCACGTCACCCAGGCTGTGGTGATAGTAATCTGACATCCAGCGGGCAAGACTGAGGTCACGCGGAGCCAGTAACGGTGCGTCATCCAAGCGTGCTAACAAAGGTTTGAGCTTATTCGTGGGAACTTCACTGCTGTCACGAGTGCCCAAGACAATGCCAGTGAGCAGCTGTCTGCCAAAGTCTGCACGAACCCGCTGACCGGGTTGGTAGTTTTCTCGGGCGTCACCCTCTACCGGCAGGTAATCGAAGGTGCGTAACAGGGGGACGGGCAGAGCGACGTCGACAACATAAAAGGACATGAAAAAGCTTGCTGATACGGAATGCTCTGGTATTATGCGCGTCCTTATTGCCCTTGCAAGGGCATATTGTATCTATAACAAGCCAGTAGCGCGGTGCATACCGATATTGGGCCCAGCCTGAGAGATCAGGCGAAGAAAGTGGTCCCCGGGATGTGGCGGCGCGAAGACTGTGAGGTGATTTATGAAAGACGGTATTCATCCTGAGTACGCTACCCTGGAAGCAACCTGCTCTTGCGGTAACGTAGTTAAGACTCGCTCGACCAAGCCAGGCACTATGTACCTGGACGTATGTTCTGCATGCCACCCGTTCTACACTGGTAAGCAGAAAGTTCTGGATACTGGCGGTCGTATCGACAAGTTCCAGAAGCGTTTCGGTGGCTTCGGCGGTAAGAAGTAATCGACGCGTTCTGAAAAAGCCCGCTTCTGCGCACTGCTGTCCCACAGTTTTGGGACAGCAAATGAAAAAGCCTGACTCC
>NZ_DDKU01000129.1:0-12672 GCF_002339775.1 Thalassolituus sp. UBA2590 | reverse complement strand
CTTCTGCTGCTGGTTTAGCTTCTGTTGCAGGCTTAGCTTCCGCTTCAGGCTTGCTATCAGTCTGAGTCGCTGTGTTCTCGCCAGTTTGAGCAGCAGGTTTGCGCGAACGGCGACGGCCACGACGACGACCGTTGCCGTCTGCTCGATTATCAGTCTGATTGCCTGTTTCTTCTGATTTTGCGTCAGCTGTCTTAACTTCTGCAGTAGCTGGCTGTTCAGCTTTGGCTTCGTTGCTGATGCTCGCCGGCTGAGTATCTGCTACCAGTTCTTCAGGATTCTCCTTTGCCGCAGGCTTCTGTGGTTTGGGAATATCTTCACGACGACTGCGATCGCGACGAGGCGCGCGCTTGGCGTTCGGATTCTCGTTGGTATCTGAAGAGTCCTGGTTGCCCTTGTTCTGGCGTGCAGGCTTTTCATTGCGAGTGTTTTCAGGCTTGTCGTTACCGTTGCGGCGGCTGTTGCGACCTTTACGGTTATCGCCTTTTGCCTGGGTATCGCCATTCTGGCTATCTCGCTGACCGTCGCGCTGGTTGTCACGCTGATTGTTGCGGCCATTCTTGCCACCACGTTCGTTGGCTGGCTTGTCAGAAGCTTTGCCATTACGGGCTTTATCCTGCTGGCGACCATTGCGACGCTTGTCGTCTCCGTCGTCCGCTTTGCGGCGGTTGTCACGGCGACCGTTCTTAGCATTTTTCGCTTTTGGTTCGGATTTGGTGTTCTTGTTAACACGGACTTCCGGGCGTGGTGCTGCCTCAGGCTCTTTCTCTGTGGTAAGCAGGGCAGAGATGGCCTGGCCAATACGTCCCCACAGACCAGCTGACTGAGGCGCGGCTTCTTGTGGCTGCGTAGTGGCAACTGGAGCAGGTGCGCGCGGTACAGTGCTCACTGCAGCTTCCTGTTGACGAACAGGTTCTGCGTTGAGGGCTTCGCTCAGATGCTCTGGTTCGTCCATATCGAGACGGTGCTCGTAGGAAACTTCACCAACCATGGTGTCGTCCGGGCGAAGGCGCTGAACCTCGTAGTGTGGCGTTTCCATATTTGGATTTGGCAGAACAACGACGGAGCAGTTGTGACGCTGTTCAATGCCAGCGATCAGTGCGCGCTTTTCATTGAGCAGGAAGGATGCAACCGAAACAGGAACGATTGCCCGAACCTGAGCGGTGTTGTCTTTCGCTGCTTCTTCTTCAATGAGACGAAGAATCGACAGGCTTGATGATTTGGTGTCGCGTACGACGCCTGTGCCACTACAACGAGGGCAGACGTGTGCTGCAGTTTCGTCGAGAGATGGACGCAGACGCTGGCGCGACATTTCCATCAGGCCGAAGCGGGAAATTCTGCCAACCTGGACGCGAGCACGGTCGACCTCAAGTGCCTTCTTCAGGCGGTTTTCAACTTCGCGCTGATTCTTGTTAGCCATCATGTCGATGAAGTCGATAACAACCAGGCCACCCATGTCGCGCAGGCGCAGCTGGCGTGAAATCTCGTCAGCGGCTTCAAGGTTGGTATTGAGGGCTGTTTCCTCAATGTCTGACCCTTTGGTGGCGCGTGCAGAGTTGATATCAATGGAGACCAAAGCTTCGGTCGGGTCAATAACAATAGAACCACCGGATGGCAGTTTTACTTCGCGCTGGAACGCACTCTCGATCTGACTTTCAATCTGGTAGCGATTGAAGAGTGGTACTGGATCTTCGTAGCGTTTGAACTTGTTCTGGTACTGAGGCATGACCTGTTGAACGAAGGCAAGAGCTTCGTTGTAGGCAGCGTCGGTATCAATGAGGACTTCGCCGATATCGTGGCGCAGGTAGTCGCGGATTGCGCGAATAATAACGTTGCTTTCCTGCAACAGGAGTGCCGGTGCTTCACGCTCCTCTGCGGCGCGGGAAATCGCTTCCCAAAGATGGACCAGGTAATCCAGGTCCGCCTGAAGTTCTTCGCTCGAGCGACCGATGCCGGCCGTGCGCACAATAACGCCCATTTTGTCAGGCACGTTGACGCCTTTCATGGCTTCACGCAGCTGAGTGCGTTCATCACCTTCAATGCGGCGTGAAATACCACCAGCGCGGGCGTTATTAGGCATCAGGACGAGGTAACGGCCAGCGAGGCTTACCTGAGTAGTTAGTGCGGCGCCTTTGTTGCCACGCTCTTCTTTATCAACCTGAACGATAACTTCCTGGCCTTCTTTTAACACCTCTTTGATGTTGATGCGGCCTGGGCCTGGGTCCTTACAGAAGTATTCGCGAGATATTTCCTTGAGCGGAAGGAAGCCATGACGCTCAGCGCCGAAGTCGACGAAGGCTGCCTCAAGGCTTGGCTCGATACGGGTGATTTTGCCTTTGTAGATATTAGACTTCTTCTGCTCGCGACCACCGGACTCAATATCCAGGTCGTACAGCTTCTGGCCGTCTACAAGGGCTACACGCAACTCTTCTGTCTGAGTTGCGTTGATCAGCATTCTTTTCATGCGGTACGTATTACTCTGTTGGGCAACGTACCTGACTGGCAACGCAGGACCTGTCTGCTGTGTTTGTTCAGCAGCGAAGGATAGTGGCGGTAGTGCCGCCTTGTAACCTGTCACGCACGAGTGCGGGGCAGGGGAATCTATTTATCACTTTCGCAGTGTTCATCACGGCCTACAGGGCCGGTTATTACCAAAATATTTATGGGTGCTCTGCCGAGGAATCCGTCTTACAGATCGCGTTTCCCGGGGCAATGGTGTTTGCGGGCTGGTTGTTGCTCCGCTCAGCAGACACCGACACTGTCCATAATTTGATAATGCGAGATTGCCTGCAGGTAGCTGCGCGGTTTATCTCACCGGGCGGAGTCATTCCGCCGAATCAATTCTAGGGAAGAGTGTTTACCGTATTCATCTTCCTTTATACTTGGCCGCCTCGCGGCCTGACCGGGGAGCGTTGTCCATTCGGCAGTTTTACTGACGTGGAGTGCGCTACTTATGTTCGGTTTACACCCGATCACGCCGGAATATAGCAACAATGTTCAGGGGCAGCAATTGCCTTAACAAAATAAATCGCTGGTGACTTCTTCGCATGCCCAAACCACAGTTAGACCCGGCCAAGGTTAACTTTATCGATGTTGATGAAGGTAATGATGGTCAGCGCCTGGATAATTTTCTGTTAAGTCTGCTTAAAGGGGCGCCAAAAACGCTTGTATATCGCATCATCAGGAAGGGTGAAGTTCGTATAAACAAGGGGCGCGCTAAAGCCGACTCAAGGTTAAAAAAAGGTGATCGCGTGCGGGTTCCTCCGGTCAGGCTGCCTGAGGCGAATGAGGTGCCGGATGTCTCTCCCGCGCTGCAAAAGATACTGAAAGACTCGGTATTGTTTGAAGATGATGCCTTACTGGCGATTAACAAACCTCATGGTCTGGCTGTGCATGGCGGGAGTGGCGTTTCGCTCGGGTTGATCGAGGCACTTCGTAAGGTTCGCCCGGATCACAATTTTCTTGAGTTGGTTCACCGGCTGGATCGCGATACCTCAGGGGTCATTCTGATTGCCAAGAAGCGCAAAGCGTTGACGGCTCTGCAGCAGATGCTGGTAGATAAACGCGGAATCAGCAAAAAGTATCTGGCGCTCGTGCATGGGCATTGGGACCCGGCGGTGTCTGATATTCGTCTACCTTTGCTGCGTACGGAGCGTCAGTCTGGTGAACGGATTGTGGTGGTGAGCGAGGAGGGCAAGTCCTGCCACACACGCACCAGGCTGCTGTCTGAAGGTAGGAGATACTCTCTTGTTGAAGCTGAGCCTGTCACTGGCAGGACCCACCAGATCCGTGTTCATTGTCTTGCTCAAGGTGCAGTGATTGCGGGGGATGAAAAGTACAGCGATCGCACGGAAAAGCAGCAGGATAAAGATGAAGGAATTCGTCGGCTGTGCCTGCATGCCTGGCGGTTGAGCTTCCGACACCCGATTTCTGGTGAGCGTCTGAGTATCGAGGCTAAGCCGGATGGTGAACTTAAGTCGATTTTCAGAAAAGTAGGGTGCAATCTGGAGGGTGTTTCATGAAATATCAGTTAATTATCTTCGACTGGGATGGCACGCTTGCAGACTCGACAGGTCGGATTGTGGATAGTATGCGCCGTGCAGGGCAGGAGCTTGGCTTGCCGGATGTCCCTGATGCCGATATTCAGAATATCATCGGATTGGGCTTGCCCGAGGCAATCAAGACCGTTTGGCCTGATGTGCTTCCGGATCAAATGGAACCGATGAGAGAGGCTTATGCGCGCTACTTTGTCTACGACAGTCAGATAGCGATGAATCTGTTCAATGGTGCTGAGTCGCTGCTTGATGGGCTGTCTGCAAATGGCCGGAAGATTGCCGTTGCCACCGGTAAGAGTCGCAAGGGGTTGGATCGCATACTTAAAGATCTTTCTCTCTCTGGGGTCTTTGATACAACCCGGTGCGCAGATGAAACTCGCTCAAAGCCACACCCGCTTATGCTGAGTGAGATTCTTGAGGAACTTGGTGTTTCAGCTGACTCTGCGCTTATGGTGGGTGATACGACGTATGACCTTGAAATGGCAGCTGCCATAGGAATGGACTCTGCTGGTATGAGTCACGGCGCTCATGATGAACAAAGACTCAGAGCTTGTGGGCCTCGAGTTATCTGTCATAGCATTAACGAACTTTCAGATTGGATTGGTATTAATGGATAACAACGAATTTCGTCGCCCTGAAGACAACAGCAAAGAGTGGAAGCTTATAGAAAAGGCGCTTATGGCGTCACAGCAGGAGCAGCGAACTGCTCGACGCTGGGGGATATTTTTTAAGCTCCTGACCTTCAGCTACCTCTTCGTGATCGCTGCGATTATATATGGCGGGGCATCGAAAGGAGGAGATGGCGGCGCTGGCTTTGCTGTCGGTCCGCATGCTGCTGTAGTTGAAGTGCGCGGCGCTATCTCTGCGGAAGAGGATGCAAGTGCCGATCGCATTATTGGTGCCATGCGGGACGCCTTTGATAATGACGAGGCGTTGGGGTTGATACTGAGAATTAATAGTCCGGGCGGTAGCCCTGTCCAGTCGGGCTATGTGTTCGATGAAATCGTAAGGTTGAAATCAACGCGGCCGGACTTCCCTGTGTATGCGGTGGTTATGGATATCGGTGCTTCGGGGGCGTATTACATCGCTGCCGCCGCGGACGAGATCTATGCAGACAAAGCAAGTCTTGTTGGTTCCATTGGTGTTGTCGGGTCAGGCTTTGGTTTTGTCGAAGCTATGGATAAGCTTGGTGTTGAGCGTCGCCTGTATACCTCTGGTGAGCATAAGGCGTTTCTCGATCCTTTCTCTCCGCAGCGTCAGGAGGAGAAAGAATTCTGGGAAGGTGTGCTGGATACTACGCACAAGCAATTTATATCTCAGGTAAAGCTTGGCCGTGGTGACCGTCTGTCTGATCATCCTGATCTTTTCAGTGGTCTGGTGTGGACAGGAGAGCAGGCGGTAGAGCTTGGTCTTGTTGATGGTCTTGCATCATCGAGCCAGGTCGCGCGTGATCTTTTGGGTACTGATGAGCTGGTTAACTACACCGTCAGAAAAGACCCATTTGTTGAGTTTATGGAGCAGTTCGGTACCAGCTTCGGCAAGGGTGTCGCTTCTTTCTTCAGTACTCAGGTAATGACCATGCGCTAGAGCGCGCGTGGTTCGCTAAATAATTTTGACATGAGAGGGCGACATACCTATGATGTCGCGCACTATGACAGAGGCTCCGCTTCCCAAGCGCATCGATGCTTTTAAGTTAGTTGAAGTAAATCAACAACTTAAAGGAAAGATCGAAAGTAACAAGCTAACCCGGCTGGTAGATTCTACCCGCTCACTCGACGACTATGTCGAATGCGAAGTTGAATTTGGTCGGGATGAAGAGCGCTTACGGACATTGACCGGTAAGTGCAGCGCGGGGGTGGTAATGGAGTGTCAGCGCTGTCTGGGGGATGTACGGTTCGAAATTTCTGCCGAGTTTCGATTGGGTCTGGTCTTCAATGATGATCAGGCGAAGGCGCTGCCAAAGCGGCTGGAACCCGTCGAGCTGGATGAAGAAGGCCGTCTTGATCTTTGGGATGTTATTGAGGATGAGCTTCTGCTCAACCTGCCGGACTTTCCGATGCACCCTCAGGATGAGTGTCAGGCACTCAAAATAGAGCCACAAGAAGACATTGCCGCAGAGGAAACAGAACGACCTAATCCGTTCGACGTCCTTGCGCAGCTTAAACAGAAATAGCGATTAACCAGGAGCCCTACCATGGCGGTTCAGAAAAACAAAGTAACCCGTTCTAAGCGCGGTATGCGTCGTTCACACGATGCTGTTGATACCAACACCATCGCTCTGTCTACCGATGCTACCACTGGCGAAACTCATCGTCGCCACCACGTAAGTGCTGACGGTTTCTACCGTGGCAAGAAAGTCGTGGAGACTGGCAGCAACTGATTCTATGGTTACCATAGCGGTTGATGCGATGGGCGGGGACTTAGGTCCCCGCGTTGCGTTCAGGGCGTGTCGGGCCCTGATGAAAAACGACCCCGACGTCGAAGTTATCCTGCCTCTCGAAGAGTCTCTTCACGCTGCTGCGCGTAAAATTCTCGGAAAATACCAGCCACGTACACGCCTTGTTTCTTGTGGTGAGCATGTCCGTATGGACGACACTCCTCGTCAGGCCCTGAAAGAACGCTCGGATTCCAGCATGTCTGTCTGTCTGGCGCTTCATGCTTCAGGCGAAGCCGATGGTGTTCTGTCGATCGGAAATACTGGTGCCTTGCTGGTTCTGGCGCGAAAACACCTGGGTGCACTTCATGGTGTTGACCGGCCAGCCCTTGCAACTCAACTGCCTACGAAAGGGCGTCCTCTCCTGATGATGGATCTTGGGGCGAATATCTGTATGACGTCTGAGCAGTTACTGCAGCTGGGTTTTCTTGCGGCTGCCTGGTACAAGGCTGGCGGCAATGAACAACCAAGGGTTGCTCTGTTGAATATTGGCACGGAGCCCGGGAAGGGCACGGATACCATCAAGGCCGCTGGTGCGCTTTTCAATGATCAGCTTGGCTCTTTGTATGCGGGGTTTCGCGAGGGTGATCGCCTGTTTGATGGCGATCTCGATGCTGTCATCTGTGATGGCTACTCTGGAAATATCACCCTAAAGACAACGGAAGGTCTGATCGAGTGGCTCCTGGATATGATGGGCTCAGAGTTGCGTAGCTCACTGGCGTTGCGGTGGTTCTACCCTTTATGGAAAGCCACAATGCGCCGGATTGATCGCCAGGTCTCTCCAGCGCGTCATGGTGGGGCGATGCTTCTGGGTATCGCCGGCAATGTGGCCAAAACGCACGGTAAATCCGATGAGCGCTCATTCCGGTATGCGCTTGAATATATGGTTCGCCAGCTGAGGACCCGGGATTATCAGGCCATGGAAGCAGAGTTTCTGAAAATTACTGGCTAGGCGGTGCGTACCGGGATGTCTGGCGGGCCAGCTGGTGAGTTTCAGGCAATAATCCTGTGCATTTGATGTGGTTTATTGTCACAATGCGCAGCTATATTCTGGTGTCACCAGAACGTTTGAAGAAAATAACGATAAGGTTGTGCAATGACCGACGTGATTGCGTTTTTTCCGGGGCAGGGTGCTCAACAAGTGGGCATGCTATCTGATATCTCGGAACAGTATTCTGAACTCAGTGAGACATTCACTGAAGCCTCCGATGCTCTTGGTATCGATCTCTGGAAGATGGTCACTGATGGGCCGGATTCCACCCTCAATCAGACATTCAATACTCAGCCAGCACTGCTTGCTGCGAGTACGGCTGTGTGGCGTGTCGTCAGCAAACACAGCCCAGCACTCAATGTCACCGCAGGTGCGGGCCATTCACTCGGTGAGTATTCGGCGTTAGTTGCTGCAGATGCAATTGATTTCGCTGATGCCGTCCGCCTTGTGCGCCGTCGCGGCGAACTGATGGAAGCTGCTGTTCCTGCTGGGCAGGGGGGCATGGCGGCCATACTGGGTCTGAACGACGAGCAGATCGTCGAGGTTTGTGAAGCAGCGTCCCAGGAGGGCATTGTTGAGCCAGCAAACTTCAATGCGCCGGGGCAGATTGTTATCGCCGGCGAGCAGGCAGGTATTGAAAAAGCCATAGAGCTTGCGAAGGAAGCCGGTGCCAAGAGAGCACTTCCTCTTGCGGTCAGTGGTCCGTTCCATTCAAGTCTGATGAAAGCAGCAGCGGATACTTTTGCAGCCGACCTTGAGGGGATTCAGTGGCGAGCGCCTAAATTCCCCGTCTACCACAATGTTGGTAATGCGCCAGCAACGCTGGAAGAGATTCCTCAACGCCTTCTTCAACAACTCTACAGCCCGGTTAACTGGACCGGAGCCGTACCTGCGGTTCGACATCATGCAGAGCTCGCTGTTGAGTTTGGGCCAGGTAAGGTTATTGCCGGTCTTAATAAGCGTATTGATAAAAGCCTGCCTGTTGCGGGTACTGGCGATCTCGCGGGGCTGGAAGCAAGCATGGCCAAAATTCAGGGAGCAGAATAATGTCAGACAAAAAACTGGCTCTTGTGACTGGTGCATCCCGTGGTATCGGTTTTGCTATCGCTGAGCGCCTGATCGCAGATGGCTACCGGGTTGTAGGGACCGCAACCAGTGAGTCAGGTGCTGAGAGCCTTCAGGCAAAGCTGCGCGAACATGGTGACGAGCACTCGGCTCTGGTTCTGAATATTTCCGATAGCGAACAGACTGAGGCGGCATTGAAAGCCTTACTTTCTGAGTACGGTACGCCTTTCGTTGTAGTGAATAATGCCGGCATAACGCGCGATAATCTCTTCCTGCGCCTCAATGAGGATGACTGGAATGCGGTGGTGAATACCAATCTCACCGGAGTCTTTCGTGTGTGCAAGGCTTTGGCTAAGGCAATGCTTAAGCAAAAAGCCGGAAGTATTGTGAATATCAGTTCGATTATTGGCACGACGGGCAATGGTGGTCAGGCGAATTACGCCGCCGCGAAGGCTGGCCTGGAAGGCTTCAGTCGCTCGCTTGCTCAGGAAATCGCCAGTCGCAATATCACCGTGAATTGTGTTGCGCCTGGATTTATTCAAACTGACATGACAGATGTCTTGCCTGAAACGCAAAAAGAGGCCATCCTAGCCTCCATTCCGGGTAAGCGCTTCGGTCATGTCGATGATATCGCAGGCGCGGTTGCCTTTTTGGCAAGCGAAGACGCGAGATATATTACCGGCCAGACCATTCATGTGAATGGCGGTATGAACATGGGCTAAGGTCTCGCTGACCTTCTGGAAAATTTAACAAGTCAGGAATATAGCAATGAGCAACATTGAAGAACGCGTAAAGAAAATCGTCTGTGAACAGCTGGGTGTTAAGGAAGAAGAAGTAAAAGCTTCATCTTCTTTTGTTGATGACCTCGGTGCAGACTCTCTCGACACTGTAGAGCTGGTTATGGCTCTGGAAGAAGAATTCGAGACTGAGATTCCAGACGAGCAGGCTGAGAAGCTGACTACCGTTCAGGAAGCTATCGACTACATCGTTGCTAACCTGTAAGGGTTAGTAGCGATAGGAAAAAGCCGCGCAGCCGTCGCGGCTTTTTTGTGCCCTGCGGCAACCACCGTATGAGCGGGGTTCTGTCCCGACACTGAAATGCTGCAGGGTATATTCATTCTGGGCGGGTGACTGAATATGAAAACCAAACGCGTAGTGATTACGGGGCTGGGCACGGTGAATCCGTGCGGCTTGAATGCTCCGGATACCTGGAAAGCGATTCTTGCAGGTGAAAGTGGGATAGGTCCTATAACGGGATTTGATACCACAGGTTATTCCGTTGACTTCGGTGGTGAAGTTAAAGGTTTTTGTGCGGATGATGTACTATCTGCAAAAGAATCGCGCAAACTTGACCCGTTTATTCAATACGCGCTGGTCGCCGCAGATGAGGCGCTTAATGATGCAGGGCTCGGAGAGACGTACGATCCGGTTCGCTGCGGTGTTGCGGTGGGTTCTGGTATTGGCGGCATATCGACGATAGAAACAAACGTCGATACGCTCAATAACAGTGGGCCACGGCGGGTATCTCCTTTCCTTGTGCCTGGTTCGGTTGTCAATATGGCTGCTGGTAACATAGCAATCCGACACGGCTTCAAAGGCCCTAACTTCTCAATTGCCACCGCATGTACCACCGGTACACACAATATCGGTTTCGCTGCACGAACCATTGCCTTCGGCGATGCAGATCTGATGGTCGCTGGCGGGGCTGAGATGGCGTGTTCGCCATTGGGGATTTCTGGCTTTGCCGCTGCTCGTGCATTGAGCACGCGTACAGATAGTCCACAGGGGGCAAGTCGCCCCTGGGACGTTTACCGTGATGGGTTTGTTCTTAGTAGTGGCGCTGCTGTTCTTGTTCTCGAGTCTCTTGAGCATGCTCAGGCGAGGGGGGCAAAGATCTACGCAGAGCTCTCAGGGTTTGGCATGAGTGATGATGCTTATCACGTGACCTCACCACCTGAGAACGGCGAGGGGGCGGCGCTTTCGATGGCCAATGCTCTTCACAATGCTGACTTAACGCCCGACAATATTGGCTACATTAATGCTCACGGCACGTCGACCCTTGCGGGCGATCTCGCTGAAATTAATGCGATAAAATCCGCCTTCGGTAAGGCGGCCAACAGTGTCGCGATCTCCTCGACTAAGTCGATGACTGGCCATCTGATTGGTGCTGCTGGTTCGCTCGAAGCTCTCATCTCAGTCCTTGCTCTGTGTGACCAGAAGGCTCCGGGGACTTTAAACCTGACAACGCCGTCCCCTGGTTGTGATCTCGACTTGATCGGCCCAGTTTCAAGGGATATGCCGCTGGAGCATGTAATGAGCAACTCCTTTGGCTTTGGTGGGACTAATGCCACGCTGATTTTTAGCCGGATATCTCAATGAAGTTTAACTATCAGGCCGGAAATGGCTGGCAGTCTGATGCGCAGGAGTTTGATGACAGAGGGCAGCAGTTCGGTGATGGGCTCTTTGAAACGGTCCGTCTTGATGGTCGCGGTGTTGCACCTCTCTGGCAAATGCATGTCGAGCGCCTGGCACTGGGGCTGAAAGCGCTCCGCTTCAGTGACGTCGCGGTTGAATTCGTTTTGCACGCGATTGATTCGATGGCGCATCCAGTCGGTATGACAGCGTGCAAGCTTCTGGTAACGAGAGGCGTTGGTCCACGAGGATACGGATTCACTCCAGATCTCATGCCGTTGGTAACGGTGCGCTATTTCAATGCACCGGCGTTTTCAACATCCCCTTACGTTGCTGGTACGAGCGATATTGTGTTATCGACTCAGCCATTGCTCGCTGGGCATAAACACCTGAACCGACTTGAGCAGGTACTTGCCCGCGACAGCTTCGATGTCGAGTGGGATGAATGCATCATGCTCGATAGTAGCGGGATCGTGATTGAGGGGTGCATGAGCAATGTTTTTGTTAAACTGGACGGCCGTTGGCTAACCCCGGAAATAACCTCGTCGGGGATTAATGGAGTAGTACGACACTGGTTGCTGGATACGAACCCCGAAATCAACGTACAAAACTTTGGTCTGCCCGAGCTTAACAGCGCTCAAGGGCTGATTTTTACAAATAGTCTTGTTGGAATTCGCTCCTGTCACATCTTTGATGGCCAGACTCTGGATGTGGCACCAGAAGCAAAGCGATGGCAGCTTGCCTATCAGGAAATGTTTGAATGATGCTTAAGCGACTCTTGCTCGCAATGATAGCTCTGCTTGTATTGGCAGGGCTTATTCTCGGCTCCGTAGGGTACTGGTGGCTGAGTCAGAAAAACCTTAATCAAACGTCTGTCGTTGTCGTGATCGAGAAGGGACAGTCGCTGAACAGCATGGCGCAGCAGTGGGAAGATCAGGGGTGGCTTCGTTCGGCTCTTCGCCTGAAAGTTGCTGCGAGACTGACTGGCGGGGCGCGTGATGTTCGTGCCGGTGAATTTATTATTCCCCCGGGGCTCAGCAGCCTCACGATATTGCCGTACCTGGCGGAAGCTCAGACCAGAACGTATCGGGTTTCCTTAATTGAAGGACGCAGGCTGTCTGCCGCTCTCGAAGCGTTGAGTCAGGCTGAGTATCTTCAACAAGACCTCGGAGCCCTTACCGTCGAGCGTGTATCCGACTATCTTGGTCTTACAGTTCATGCTGAAGCACAGCTTTACCCGGACACCTATGTTTATCACCGCAACCAGCCCGTCTCTGAAATCATCACTCAGGCGCACGAAAGACTGAACAGGGTGCTTAAAGAGGAGTGGCAGGCGCGCGATGCTAATCTGCCTTATACCTCGCCGTATGAAGCGCTGGTCATGGCGTCTATTATCGAGAAAGAAACGGGTGTCGCCAGTGAACGTCCGGTTATCGCCGGTGTTTTTGTGCGCCGCTTACAAAAGAATATGAGGTTAGAAACAGACCCAACCGTCATCTACGGCCTGGGTGAGTCTTTCGATGGCAATCTCACGCGAGCGCACCTGCGTGATCGCAGTAATCCATATAACACCTATCGCAACAAAGGACTGCCTCCGGGGCCTATCGCGCTGGCTGGCCGAGAAGCTATTCGCGCGGCGTTGAACCCTGCAGAAGGTACCGAGCTATTCTTCGTCGCGCGGGGGGATGGTAGCCATTTTTTTTCTTCCACTCTGGAAG
>NZ_DDKU01000180.1:0-3440 GCF_002339775.1 Thalassolituus sp. UBA2590 | reverse complement strand
TGCCAAAGTTTCTGAGACCTGCGCACCATTAAAGTGGCCTGCGGATGTCGATAAAGATGGGCTTACTATTTTAGAATACGATCCGAAGCGTTACGCCTAGGGTATTTCAATCGCATGCTGATCTCTCTCAGGCTAGCGAGTACCAACAGAGTGCAGGAGTTTATGGCGAGCCGGGGGAGCATCCGCCCCAGGCTGCAGTCAGCTTTTATTCTCCTCGCTCAACACTCCCTTCAGAGCAAAGCGATCCTCGAAGTTAAGCATAATGTTCATGGCTGGCTTAAGGTCTGCGACAGTGAGCATAGATACCCTATTATTCAGAATCCCTTGTTACTGGATTTCAGCCATCTCTGGTTAGCTATCGAGTACACCCTGGCAGAGGGAGATAGCTGGCCCAGTGAAGCTGAGAAACAGCGATTGAAGCTCGAGCGCCAGGTTAAGCAGAGGGCTGAGGAAGCAGAATTGAGACGTCGCCGTTTTAAGGTGGTTAAGTAGTCATATCTCTTAGTTTAGCGGCCAAAAAAAAGCCGGCACAAGGTGCCGGCTTTTCTAATTAAACGTCAGTATTACTGACGCTTACCTTCGACATGCAGTTCGATTTCAACGTGAGTCGATGCTGGACCGAGGTTGTAATCAATACCATAGTCACTGAGCTTCAGTTTTGTGGTGCCCATAAAGCCAGCGCGGTAGCCGCCCCATGGATCATCACCTTCACCGATGCGCTCTACCGGGAAGGTAATGCTTTTGGTGACACCGTGCAGAGTGAAGTCACCTGTGATTTCGCCAGTGCCTTCGCCAGTGGATTTAAAATCGGTGCTTTTGAACGTCGCGGTTGGGTATTTCTTAACGTCCAGGAAATCACTGCCTTTCAGGTGCTTATCACGCTCAGCATGGTTTGAGTCGATGCTGGTGGTGTCGATGGTGACTTCGATCGACGAATCTTCAGGTGCCGCTTTATCGTATTCGAATGAACCGTCGAAGTCGTTAAAGCGACCTGTCAGCCAGCTGTAGCCGAGGTGCTGGATTTTGAAGTTGATTGACGCGTGCGCACCTTCGTTATCGATGTCGTAGGTTGCCGCCTGAGCGACAGAGGTCATCAATGCAGCGCCAGAGATTGCAGTCGCGATTAACAGCTTTTTCATAGTTACTCTCCTTTGTGAGTATTTACTTCTGTGGACGGATCATGCGTTTCAGGGTGCCGTCGCGGTTAATAAAGTGGTGTTTGAATGCAGCCAGCGCATGGACAGAGACAAGGCCAATCAGTCCCCATGCCAGCCACTCGTGAATTTCTCCAGCAATGTCCTCCTGATTGTCTGCTGTCAGGCTGGCAGGAACATGAAACAAACCAAAGACATCAATGCTGCGTCCGTCTGCGGTAGAAATAAGATAGCCCGTAATAAACAAAGCGGCGAGGAGCGCGTACAGCCCCAGGTGCGCCAGGTGTCCGGCCAGATTCTCCAGAGGCTTTTCTGACAATCCTTTCGGAGATGGGTTCATCTGGCGCCAGATAAAGCGGGCAGCGACAGCGATGGCCAGCAGAATGCCTGCTCCTTTGTGCAGATCCAGCGAGCCTTTGTACCAGGCGTCGTAATAAGTCAGTTCGACCATGTACAGGCCAAGGCCAAACATGCCGAATACAACAAGCGCAACCAGCCAGTGCAGGGTAATGCTTATCCAGCCGTACGAGTGCTCCGTGTTTTTAAGACTCATATCGTCCTCCATCATCTGCTATCACTCTAGCTGCTGCTGGGTTTGCAAAAAAGGCATAAAAGCGGACAATAGTTGTGCATAAATGCACAGAATTATTTTCTCGGGCCACTTCAGGTTGATGTCATGGACAAAAACATTCGTTGGGACGACCTTCGTATCGTCTATCTGGTGGCTACTTACGGCAGCCTCAGTCGTGCGGGCGAGGTTCTTGGAGTCAATCACAGTACCGCTCAAAGGGCCGTTGGCAGGATTGAAGAGGCTCTCGGTACCCGTCTGTTTATCCGCCACCAGAGAGGCTATCAATTAACGGACGGCGGTCGGCTCTTGGCTGAGCGGATGCGCCCGATCGCGGCTGAAGTGCAGCGACTTTGCAGCACTTTATCCACCGTAGAGAGCGCACCCAGCGGCACCCTGAGAATTTCGACAGTGACCGATTTTTCGCCGTTTTTTGCGCCCTTACTGCACGACTTCCGGCGCGAATATCCACAGATCCGGGTTCAGATCGTTGCAACAGATGACATTCTGTCGCTCGCAGATGGTGAGGTACATGCGTCAGTACGTATCGGTGCTGAACCCTCAGAGCCCGACCTGATCGCAAGAAAGCTGATGCCGGTCGGGCTGTCCTTTTATGCGTCGCAGGATTATCTGGATCAGTTCGGTCGGCCTGCGGACATGACTGAGATCAATGCGCATCAATGGGTGTTACCGACAGGGGATAAAACGCGGATTCCGGCGATACGCCAACTGATCGAGCAGGTTGCTCCGGGTCAGATTGCTTTCCAGAGTAATAGTTTTAATGACATCGAGGCGGCAGTGCGTGCAGGTATGGGGATTGGCCCCATGAGTGTGGTGAATATGAGACACCCGGATGGGCGTGAACAACCTTTGCAGGAAATTCTGTTACCGCTGGACAGTGAGCCATCTCAAATGTGGTTGGTGTACCACAAAGACATGCGCCAGAGTGCGCGGGTGAGGGCATTGCAGGAGTTTCTGCGTCGTCGGATACAGCCTTGATGTAGGTTCGTGTAGAGCGGACTGGATCAGGCTATTTTTGCGTTGTCTGCACGACTCTGCGTATCGCGGGTATCAGAAAGGCCGCCCGGGCCAGAAGGAACAGATGAAACGCAAGCCATAAAAGGGTGTTAGCGCTTACTTCGCCGTTGACTGCCCAAGCGGCAAGCAGCTCTGGGAGTTGCCCCGCAGGTAGTGCCGGAAGCAGGGCGATAGGAAAGAAAACCAGCGCCGCCGCAGCCAGCATTGAATTTCGCATGGATGCGGTTGCCTGAGCTCCGACCATCACACCATCAAGCCAGTAACTGGCGACGCCCGATAAGGGCAGTAGCCAGAGCCAAAGATGCATTTCCTGCAGGCGGGGGAGCACGTCTTCGTTATCCGTAAGCAAACGGAAGAGGTGGTCGCCTGCGAGTACAAAGAGTCCGACGAGGATGAAGGCTGCAATCAGGCTGTTTATGCCTGTCAGTTGGATAGCTTTACGCATCTGCTGCGGTTGAGCCGCCCCCAGAAAACGCCCGACCAGGCTTTCCGCTGCGTGAGCAAAACCATCAAGGGCGTTCGATATCAGAAGAAGCAGGCTGATTAGCACGGCGTTTGCGGCTAATACTTCTGTGCTCTGAGCGGC
Organism: Thalassolituus sp. UBA2590; assembly: GCF_002339775.1. NCBI lineage: Bacteria > Pseudomonadati > Pseudomonadota > Gammaproteobacteria > Oceanospirillales > Oceanospirillaceae > Thalassolituus > Thalassolituus sp. UBA2590. Next base: position 94 of record NZ_DDKU01000180.1, on the reverse strand, counting down.
GCCCAGCGCGGCAAATGATGCGAATACGATCAGCAAAGTCAGGGTGCGGATAAACAGGTCACGATTGATCACAATCATGCGCTTGAGGATGGCT
>NZ_DDKU01000130.1:0-6313 GCF_002339775.1 Thalassolituus sp. UBA2590 | reverse complement strand
AAATGCCGATTATCTGTTAGCTACCTGGCATAAGGACTATCGCCCGCAAACCCTGGAGTTCGCCGCCGATACCCGGTGGACAGGGCTCGATATTCTGGAGGAAGGCAGCGACGGAGACACAGGCACGGTTCATTTTATTGCCACCTTTAACGAAGATGGTGAGTGGCTTCTGCTTGAAGAAAAGTCGCGTTTTGAACGGCTGGGTGGGCGATGGTATTACCTTGCCGGAGAAACCGATTTTCGCTCGCCCGATGTCGGCCGGAATGACCCCTGCCTGTGCGGCTCGGGGAAAAAGTGGAAAAAGTGCTGCGGCTGAGTCGCTTCTGATTTTTGACAGCAGCCTTTTCTGAAGATTTGAGGGCTGCTTATTTATCTGAGGGCTGCATGCCTTTGAGTAGCATGCCCCAGGTCATGGCTAATGCACCGGCCATAGAAAGCAATAACATCACGTTAATAAAGACGGTGTTGCGCTGGTAGTAGCTTAGCTGGGGAACTGCTTCTTCTGAACAGGCACCACTGGTATAGTCATAGTGCAGCCCGGCATCGGTACATTGACCGGCTGACATTAATTCAAAGCCGAAGGCAACAATCAGGGTGATCGCAGGAAGGGCGAATAACAGGGAGCCGTAACGCGTCAGCATGTGCGCAATCTCTCTAAACGCAGAAAGGAAACTTGACAGAAGTTATAAGAAGTCTGCATCTTACCCCTCACTGCTGGTTCACCACAACGATAATAAGTGTTTCATGAAAAAGATTTCTTTGCTTGTTTTGTCCGCATTTCTCGCGGTGTCGAATGCCTGGTCTGCAACGCCTGAGCAATTGGATCAGCTGCTGCAGCAGATCAAAAACGACATATCAGCGAAACGTCTTTCGTCACCGGAAGGCAACAATGCGCTGGAAAAAATAACTCAGTTCCGCAGTGAAGCGCCTTTCGATTATCGCGTGGTGCCGCTCGCTTATGACTGGGGTGAGGCGTACGTGGCCTTGTCTGCGCAGGCGCGTGAGAAGGGCCAGTTGAGCAAAGCTCAGGGGTATCTGGATAACGTCTGGAAAGTAGCCGCTTTGACGCCGGGCCTTGAAGATGAGCAGCGTGCTCTGGATCAGGCTAAGGCAAGCTCTGGCGTCGATACCCGCGCCGTCGCCGCGAAAGAAAAAGCCGACGCCGAAGAACAGGCTCGTCAGCGTGAGCTGGCTGCGGCAGCTGAGAAAGAAAAAGAACGTTTACGTATTGAAGCTGAGAAGCAACGCAAGATAGCCGCTGCCGAAGCCGCAGAAAAACGACGTCGCGAAGCCGCCGAAAAGGCGCGTAGAGCAGAGCAGGAACGTCAGCGTCGCGCAGAGCAGGAGCGTCAGCGCCAGATTGCCGCTGCAGCCGCGGCCAAGCAGAAGGCCTCAAGTTCGTCGCCAGTATTGAATTCACCGATCGATCTCGATGATATTGCTTTGGACCCTGTTGCTCCGGCACCTGCGCCTAAGCCACGTCTGGCGGCGCCGAAGGCCGCTGCGAAGACACCGACGGCTCAGTCCACGCGACTCTGGGCCCAGGCGAAAGAAGAGAGCGACGCTATTGCTGAATATACGGTGCCACCTCAGGCACTCCAGTCTAAAGACCGTGCTATTGCCGAAAAAATGGGCGATATCTGCCAGAAGATGGTGGACGAAGACGCTTCGGTGGTTGTTCATTCGGCCAGTAAGTCGGATTATCGTTGGTTGGCTGTACGCCTGACTCTCTGCGCACGTCGCATTGACCGTGGATACCGCCTGCGCCACAGCTATCAGCCAGTTGCCGTTGGGGAGTCTGCGATCGTGGCGCTGCACCCACCGCGCGATTCTTCTCTGCTTAAGCAGGTCGGTCAGTAAGCCGTCGGAAATGCCGGTCGTGGTTCCCTCGGGTGGAACCAATACCTGTGGCTCGGGTCGTATGAGCGGATAGCGCTGACAAGCGCGTCAGCCGTGATACAATCCGGGCCATTATTGTTTTAATTCAGCCAATACTGATAGCGAACCATGTACTTATTCCGTCTGTTTATTTCTGCGTTACTCTTTTCCTTTTCTTCTCTGACTCTTGCTGCTGTCATTATCCCTAAACCTCCTGTCCTGGACGCCACAGCCTATATCCTGATGGATGCAGATAGCGGCGAAGTTCTGGTTGAGCACAACTCGGGTGAGCGTTTGCCGCCTGCGAGTATGACCAAGATGATGACCAGCTACATTGCTGTTCACGAAATGGTTGAAGGCAATGTGACCGAAGACACCATGGTGCCGATCAGTGTGACCGCCTGGAAAAAAGGCGGCTCTAAGATGTGGGTCCGTGAAGGCACTGAAGTGAAAATGATCGACTTGCTGCGCGGTATTATTGTGCAGTCAGGTAACGACGCGTCCATCGCAGTCGCTGAGTATTTTGCCGGGTCTGAGAGTGCGTTTGCAGGGTGGATGAACCAGTACGCGCAGGAGTTTGGTATGTTCGACACCAACTTCGAGAATGCGACAGGCTGGCCCGCTGAAGGCCACCTGACAACGGCACGTGATCTTGCTTTGTTGGCGAAGCACATTATTAAAGACCACCCGACTTATTACAGTCTTTACGCTGAAAAGTATTTCGAATACAACGACATCCGCCAGCCAAACCGCAATAAACTGCTGTGGCGTGATCCGAGCGTGGATGGCCTGAAAACCGGCCATACGGAAGAAGCTGGATACTGTCTCGCGGCATCAGCTAAGCGTGATGACACTCGCCTTATTGCCGTTGTGATGGGGACACGCAGCGAAGAAGCGCGTGCACGTGAGACTCAGAAACTTCTGGGCTACGGTTTCCGCTATTTTGAAACGCACAAGCTTTATAGCAAGGGCGATGTGCTGGCGACTGAGAAAGTCTGGCTGGCGAAGCAGGACACCATCGACCTGGTGGTTGCGGAAGACATTTACATGACCCTGCCGCGTGGCTCGCGGGATGAGTTAGTCGCAGAAGTCGTTAGCCCTGATTATCCAGAAGCTCCGCTGTCGGCCGGGCAGGGTGTTGGCACGCTGACGCTGAAGATGGGTGAGGAAGAACTGGGCAAGCATGATCTTGTTGCAGCGACGGATATTGAAGAGTCGGGCTTCTTTGGACGTCTGATCGGATCCATCAAACTTTTCTTCGTGCGCCTCTTCGCCTGAAGCTGGTGCCACTAGGCTGCCGCTGACCGTACTGGCAGCACACTTTTCATGTCTGCCGCTTGAAAATTCAGGCGGCAGCATCCATAAATGTAACCATTGTTCTGTTTATCTTCTGAGATACCGCCGTGAGCCAACCTGAAGCCCCTAAAATTGAGTTTCCCTGTGAGAACTATCCGGTCAAAGTGGTCGGCGAGGCGATGGAAAACTACGAAGAGGTGATCGTCGAAATTGTCCGTGTTCATGCGGAAGACTGTGACATGGAGCGAATCCGCATTCAGGAGAGTTCGAATGGACGTTTCCGTTCCGTGACCCTCTATATCACCGCGACGGGTAAAGATCAGTTGGTTAATATCCACAAAGACCTGATGGCCCACGCTAACGTACGCATGGTGATCTGATGCAGACCCGCATGCTGGGGTTGGCAGATTATCAGACGGTCTATGATGACATGACGGCCTTCACCGAAGGACGCAATGACGAAACTCCAGATGAGCTCTGGTACCTTCAGCATCCTCCTGTGTTTACTCAGGGGCAGGCCGGTAAAGCCGAGCATGTTCTGTTTCCCGGTGATATCCCGGTCGTGCAGACCGATCGTGGTGGTCAGGTAACTTACCATGGTCCTGGTCAGCTGGTGGTGTATCTGATGATCGACATCGCCCGCCGCGGTTGGGGGCCTCGACAGTTAGTCAGTGCTATTGAACAGGCCATCGTTGATACTCTGGCAGAGTGGAATATCGAAGCCTCGCCGCGCAGCGACGCGCCAGGTGTTTACACGGGCGAACGGAAAATTGCCTCGCTGGGCTTAAGAATACGCCATGGGCGCTCATTTCATGGGCTGGCGTTGAATATAGACATGGATCTTGAACCCTTCCGCCGGATTAACCCCTGTGGGTATGCGGGGATGGAGATGACGCAGATGACTGCCGAAACTGACAGCGCAGTGAGTTTCGACGCAGTGACCGACCGTCTCGACTATCATTTACAGCGCCTGCTAGCCAATGACGGTTCAGGTACTGATGAAACGACTCCGGAGTAATTGATGTCAGAACGACGCAAAGTAGTGCAGGGCGAAAAACTGCGAGGTGCAGATAAAGTCGCCCGCATCCCGATTAAAGTCATTCCGACCGAAGAAATACCGCGTAAACCAGACTGGATCCGCGTGCGCATTCCAGCGACTCCGAAGATCAATGAGATTAAGCAGAAACTGCGTAAGCATAAGCTGCATACCGTTTGCGAGGAAGCCAGTTGTCCTAATCTGGGAGAGTGTTTCGGCGGCGGTACCGCAACCTTTATGATCATGGGCGACATCTGTACACGTCGCTGCCCGTTCTGTGACGTTGGTCACGGCCGTCCTAACCCTCTGGATACCGAAGAGCCAGTCAACCTGGCGACCGCGATTGCTGATATGGGCCTGAAGTACGTGGTGATCACCTCGGTCGACCGTGATGACCTGCGTGATGGTGGCGCCCAGCATTTTGCCGACTGCATTCGCCTGACCCGTGAGCATAGTCCGGGTATTCAGCTGGAGGTTCTGGTGCCTGATTTCCGTGGTCGCATGGAGGTCGCACTCGATATCCTGACGGAAACTCAACCTGACGTGTTTAACCACAATCTTGAGACGGTACCGCGTTTGTACAAGGAGTGTCGTCCGGGTTCCAACTATGAGTGGTCTCTGACGTTGCTGAAGGAATACAAAGCCCGTAATCCTGAGATCATCACCAAGTCAGGTCTGATGCTTGGATTGGGTGAGACGAATGAAGAAGTGGTTGATGTGATGCGTGATATGCGTGCGCACAACATTGATCACATCACTCTTGGTCAGTACCTGCAGCCGAGCCGTGATCACTCACCAGTGAAGCGCTTCGTTACACCGGAAGAGTTCAAAGAATTAGGTGATATCGCAAAAGAGATGGGCTTTATTCGTGTGACCAGCGGGCCGCTTGTGCGCTCTTCTTATCACGCTGATCAGCAGGCCGAAGGCATCGATGTCAGCGGCGTGCCCGTCAGCTGAATAACTGACCGGCACGTTATAAGCGGGGCACGACAGGCTCCGCTTATATTCAGGCCTGTTTCAGCATCGAGTACAAGTCATCTTTCAGGTGTACACGCTTCAGTCGTAAAGCGTCCAGTGTTTCGTCTGACGCCGGCGTGGTGTCTTCTTCAATCTTCCGTACTTCTTTATCCAGCTCGTGATACTCGTCGAATAGACGGGCGAAATGCCGGTCGTTCATTTTGAGTTCATGGATCTGCTCTGCCATGTCTGGAAAATCGTGGTGTAAATCATGATGTTCGACGTTCATAAGGTTCCTCCTGTTGGGACAATTTCAGATTACCTTTGCTGCCCGTATCCACATTGACCTGGATCAGGTTAGTGAGTTCCTGCAATGTACTATTCCGTACATTTTGTCTGGACGAAGTTAGGGTTGTGGTCTTTATTTATAGATAACTCAATTAATAAGTAGTTTATTCAGCCACGAGGAAGAAAATGCCAGGTAAGGTTGTTGTTCTGGATAATGAAGCACACTCGATATCCCTGTTAGGTCATATCCTCAGCCACCTTGATGTCGCAGGATTCAGTACGGTAGAAGACTACCTGGCCTGTACCGAAAAAGATTCGGACTGCATTGTTCTCGATGGTTCGGGAATGAACAGCAGTGATGATGAACTCTTCAGGATGTTGCGTGAGCATCCGGATACCTCAGGCATACCTGTGATTTACGTCGGCGATAACCTCAGTATCGATACTCGCCTTGCGATCTATGAGGCGGGTGTCGACGATTACGTCAGCAAGCCATTTGACGTAGCCGATCTGCAGGCGAAAGTATCGCGCGCCCTTCACCAGCGCCGATATGAGCGAGAATTACTCGACAACGCAGAAAATGCTAAGCAGGCCGCTTTTGAAGCCATGACGCACGCTGCGGAACAGGGCGAAATTGTGCGCTACATGGAGCAGATCTCGATGTGTCAGAAGCTGGATGAATTGGCACAGGCACTGCTGAATCTTCTCTCGCGTTTTGGTCTGAATGCCGTTTTTTCGTGCTGGCTCGAAGGCGATGAGTGGCCTCATTATTACTCGCATTCTGGAGCGGCTTCTCCACTTGAACAAGATCTGATGCAGTCCGGTCACGGTGGTGGTCGTATCATGGAGTTCGGCCGC